>NZ_JBEZLR010000024.1:0-106520 GCF_040652275.1 Streptomyces sp. NPDC048275 | reverse complement strand
GGAGCAGGGGCCCCGCACGCTGACGCCGTACCCGGTGTCCCAGGTCGCACGATCACGTTAGCCCGATCAGCCCAGGGCACCGCAAGCCCGCAAGCCCGCAAGCCCGCAAGCGGACGATCACACGATCGAGCTAATTCGACCTTGTGCGCACTCCATGGTGAGCAGTTCCAGCCCTCATCCTGTTGCGTTCGCTTCGCTTGTTTCGGATACTTCGATTATGGGGTCAGCTGTCAAGGAGGTGCCCGCATGTCAACGCCCACCGTTCACCGGCACGGGCCGGACGGCCTCGAAGAGGCGGAAGCCGCTGCCCGCGCACTGCGCCATGTGAAGAAGTACCTCGCCGAGCACGAAGGCGAAGACATGATCACTGCGACGGCCGAGGGCGGAGAGAAGGAAGAGCTGCTCCTGCCCCGCGGTGCCGTCGAGCTCCTCGCCACCGTGCTCGCGCACATGGCGGCAGGTCGCGCCGTGTCCGTGGTCCCGGCGCACGCGGAACTCACCACCCAGCAGGCAGCCGACCTGCTGAACGTGTCGCGCCCCTTCCTGATCGGCCTTCTGAACTCGGGAGAGATCGAGTACCGGACCGTCGGGACACATCGACGGGTCCGGGCCGAGTCTCTCCTGGACTACCGCCGCCGTGACGATCAGGCACGGCGGGAAGCCGCTGACGAACTCACGGCGCTCAACCAGGAGATGGGGCTGATCTGACACATGGCCTTCGTGGTGGTCTACGACGCGTGTGTTCTGTATCCGAGCACTCTGCGCGACCTGTTGATCCGCATAGCCAGAGCGGAATGGTGCAGGCCAAGTGGACCGACCAGATCCTTGATGAGGTCTTCGTCAATCTGAAGACCAATCGCCCCGACCTCGACTCGGCGCGTCTCGACAGGACGCGCCAGCTAATGAAGCGAGCCATCAGGGACGGCCTGGTGGTCGGCCACGAACCACTCATTGAGGCCGTCAGCCTCCCCGACCCCGACGACCGCCACATCCTGGCCGCGGCCATCAAGTCCCGCGCGCAGGTCGTGGTCACCAGAAACCTCACGGACTTTCCGGCCGAGGCTCTTGAGCCGTGGTGCATCGCGGCCAAACACCCCGACGACTTCGTGATGGACCAGATCGGACTGGACCGCCAGACCGTCTTCGCCGCGGTCCAGCAGATCGCCGACTCATGGCGCAACCCACCGGGTTCCCCGGAGGACGTCCTGGCCCGCCTTGAGAAGGACGGCCTGGTGGAGTCGGCGGCGGCGCTGCGCTCGTAAAAGCTCAGTTCAGGAAGCCTGCGACCGCAACTCCCCCTTCACCACCTTCCCACTCGCGTTCCGAGGCAGCTCGCCCACGAACTCCACCACCCTGGGCACCTTGTAGTTCGCCATCTCGCGACGCGACCAGGCGATCAGGTCGTCGCCGGTGACCACGGACCCCGGCCGGCGGACCACGTACGCCTTGCCGACCTCGCCGAGGCGTCCGTCCGGTACGCCGATCACCGCGACGTCGGCCACATCCGGATGCAGGCCGAGCAGCTGCTCGATCTCGGCGGGGTAGGCGTTGAAGCCCCCGACGATGAACATGTCCTTGATGCGGTCGGTGATACGGAGGTTCCCGGCCGCGTCCAGCACCCCCACATCTCCCGTCCGCAGCCAGCCGTCCGCTCCCAGGACGGCGGCCGTCGCCTCCGCGTCCTCGAAATAGCCCTGCATGACGTTGTAGCCGCGGACCAGGATCTCCCCGGGGGAGCCGGCCTCGACCGGGACTCCCGAGGGCCCCACCACCCGTACCTCCGTGTCCGGGATCGCCCGCCCCGACGTCGAGGCGATCACCGTCGGGGCGTCTCCCCGGCGGCACATCGTGACGATGCCGCTCGCCTCCGACAGCCCGTACGCCGTCAGGACCGTTTCGATCTTCAGCTCCGACTTCAGGCGTTCCACGAGGCGGAGGGGGACCACGGCCGCGCCCGTCACGACGAGCCGCAGCGCGGAGAGGTCGTGCGCGTCCCGGGAGGGGTGGTCCAGCAGGGACTGGTGGAGGGTGGGCGGGCCCGGGAGGACCGATATCCGTTCCGAGGCCACGTTCGCGAGGACCGTGTCGACGTTGAACACCGGTTGCGGGACCATCGTCGCGCCGCGCATCAGGCAGGCCACGATGCCCGCCTTGTAGCCGAAGGTGTGGAAGAAGGGGTTCACGATCAGGTAGCGGTCGCCCTCGCGCAGGCCCGCGAGCTCGCTCCAGATCGCGTAGCCGCGCAGGGTCTGCGCGTGGGTGATCACCGCGCCCTTGGGGCGGCCCGTCGTCCCGGACGTGAAGACGATGTCGGAGGGGGAGGCCCCGGAGAGGGCGGCCTCCCGCTCCCGTACCTCGGCCGCTCCCACCCCCTCCCCGCCCGCCAGGAAGTCCTTCCAGGTACGGAAGTCGGCGGGGGCGTCGTCCGAGAGCACGACCACCTGGTCGAGGTGCGGGAGGCCGGGGAGAGGGCCCGCGCCGCCCCCCTCCCCCGCGGCCCGCCGCAGCGACGCCACGTACGACGTGCCCAGGAAGGTGCCCGTCACGAACAGCAGCCGAGCCCGGCTGCGGGCCAGTACGTACGCCGCTTCCGTCCCCTTGAAGCGCGTGTTCAGCGGGACCAGGACCGCCCCCGCCGACACCGCGCCCAGGGCGGAGACGATCCAGTCCAGCGTGTTCGGGGCCCAGATGGCGACCCGGTCGCCCAGCCGTACCCCGCTGGCGATGGTGGCCGCCGCCGCGCGTTCCACTCGGGCACCCAACTCGCCGTACGAGATGCGCGTACGGCCCTCGACGACCGCCTCGTGGTCCGCGAAGCGCGTCGCTGCCGCCCGTACCAGTCCCGGGATGCTGCCCCATTCCAGGTCTCCGCGCATCGCCCGCCTCCCGCCGAAGGACGCCTACCTGACTGACCGTCAGATTAGCTGTAGCCTGACGACCTGTCAGCAGTAGGGGACTTGTGCGGAGGTGGACCCATGCCGGGGATCAAGGACGCGACCGCCATCGTCGGCATCGGACAGACCCCCTTCGCCAAGCAACTCCCCGAGCCCGAGAAGACCTTGGCCTGTCGGGCGATCCTCGCCGCCCTCGACGACGCCGGAATAGCGCCCGCGGAGGTCGACGGGCTCGCCTCCTTCACCATGGAGGAGACGGACGAGGTGGAGGTGGCGAAGGCCGTCGGGTTCGGCGACCTCAGCTTCTTCAGCAAAGTGGGGTACGGAGGGGGCGGTTCGTGCGCCACCGTCGCGCACCTCGCCGCGGCCATCGCCGCCGGACAGGCGACGGTGGGCGTGGCCTGGCGGTCACGGAAAAGGGGGTCCGGGCCACGGCCGTGGAAGAACACCGCCGCCCAACTCCCCACCCCGGCCCAGTGGACCCGCCCGTTCGGACTCCTCAGACCGGCCGACGAGATCGGCATGCTGGCCCGCCGCTACATGCACGAGTACGGCGCGACACGGGATCACCTCTTCAACGTCGCCCTCGCCTGCCGGAACAGGGCCAACCAGAACCCCGCCGCGATGATGTACGAGCGGCCGCTGACCCGCGAGATGTACATGACCTCCCGCTGGATCAGCGAACCTCTCTGCCTCTTCGACAACTGCCTCGAGACGGACGGGGCGTTGGCGTGCGTCGTCGTGTCGGCCGAGCGGGCGCGGGACTGCCGGCGGCGGCCCGTGTACGTCCACTCCGCCGCCCAGGGTCTGCCCGCCCAGCACCACGGCATGGTCAACTACTGGAACGACGACCCCCTCACCGGCCCCGCGTGGGCCGCCGCCCGACACCTCTGGAAGCACGCCGACTTCACGCCGGAGGACGTGGACGTGGCGCAGATCTACGACGCGTTCACGCCCCTCATACCGCTCTCGCTGGAGGGGTACGGCTTCTGCGGGCGCGGGGAAGGTGCCGCCTTCACGGAGGGCGGCACACTGGAGATCGGGGGGCGGCTGCCCCTCAATACGGGGGGCGGCGGGCTCAGCGAGGCGTACGTGCACGGCTTCAACCTCATCACCGAGGGCGTGAAGCAGTTGCGGGGCACGAGTACCGCCCAGGTCCCGGGGGCCGCCACCTGCCTGGTCACGGCGGGGGAGGGAGTCCCCACCTCCGCGATCCTGCTCAGGAGTTGAGGAACTGACATGCCGCAATCCCCGGAAACCCTTCTCTCCCCGCTCGTCGACGACGACGGCGCACCCTTCTGGGGGTACGCCGCCCAGGGCGAGCTCAGAATCCAGGCGTGCGCCGACTGCGGCGAACTCCGCTTCCCGCCCCGCCCCTGCTGTCCCCACTGCCAGTCCTTCAGCTGCGAATGGCGGCTGATGAGCGGCCAGGGCCGCGTCTGGTCGTACGTCGTCCCGCACCCGCCGCTCCTGCCGGCCTACGCGGCGCTGGCGCCGTACAACGCGGTCGTCGTCGAACTGGCCGAGGCCCCGCACATCCGTCTCGTCGGCAACCTGGTCACCGGGCCGGACGCGCCGCTGAACTCGCTTCCGGTGGACCGGATTCGCATCGGCGGTCGGGTGCGGGTCGTGTTCAGCGCCGAGGGGCTGCCGCAGTGGGTCCTGGAGCGATCATGAGCGAGGGTTTGCGGATCGCCTCCGACAAGGACACCGGTGTCGCCGTCCTCACCCTCGACCGGCCCGAAAAGCTCAACGCGATCGATGTCGGACTGGCGGCTGAACTCGCCGCTGCCTGGCGGGCGTTCAGGTTTGACGACTCCGTACGGGCCGTGGTCGTCACCGGGGCGGGCGAGCGGGCCTTCTGCACCGGGCTCGACCGCGGCGTCGAGGTTGCGCAGCCCGCCTCCCCCTACATGGTGGACGATCCGCTCCTCGGCATCGGCCCGAAGGCCAACGACCTCTGGAAGCCCGTCATCGCCGCCGTGCACGGGATGGCCTGCGGAGGCGCCTTCTATCTGCTGGGAGAGGCGGAGTTCATCGTCGCCGACGAGACCGCCACCTTCTTCGATCCGCACACGACGTACGGCATGGTCAGCGCGTACGAGTCCGTCTACACGGCGCACCGGATGCCGTACGGGGAGGCGGCGCGGATGGCTCTCATGGGGACCGCCGAGCGGATCTCCGCGCGGCGTGCCTACGACATCGGGCTGGTGTCCGAACTCACGCCGCGTGGGGGTGCGTTGGATGCGGCCGTGCGGTCTGCCACCGTGATCGCGGCTTGTCCGCCGGAGGGTGTGCAGGGGACCGTGCGAGCGCTGTGGACGGCGCACGAGGGGGCGCGGGCGCATGCCTTCGCGCAGGCGGCGCAGCTCATCTCGCTCGGCAATCTGCCGTTGGAACGGCAGGCGGAACTGTTCGCGACGCGGCGGTCGAACGGGTTTCGAGTGCGGTGAGCCCACCCGGGCCGGCAGGTGTTCTCGCCCCCGCCGCCCCTACCCATTCCCGTCCCCTGGGGGCTGCCGCCCCCAGACCCCCGCTTCGGCCTGAACGGCCTCGTCCTCAAACGCCGGACGGGCTGAGATACCCAGGGGCGCGGGGCTGTGACATTGTGCGGCTCCGCCGCGTGGGCGCGCCCAGCCCCCACCGCCCGGCAGCAAAACAACAACCTGCCGGGGGTCCGGGGGCGGAGCCCCCGGGGACGGGACGGGTAGGGGCGGCGGGGGCGAGAAACCCTTACGTCGTCCGGGCCGTCCCCGTTCCCTTCTCCGCGTCCAGCGCGTACACGCATCGGTCCTTGCTGCACGCGTACACCACACCGTCCTTGACGACCGGCGCCCCGGTGATCTCACCGCCGGTGGCCAGCTTCCACCGCAGGCGGCCGTCGTCCGCCTTGAGGGTGTAAAGGAGATGGTCGGTGGAGCCGAAGTGGATCCGGCCCTCGGCGACGACGGGAGCGCCGACGAGGTCGCCGCCCGCCTGGAAGCGCCACTTGGGCGTGCCGGTCACGGCGTCGAGCGTGTAGAGACCCTTGCCGCTGCCGACATGGACGTGCCCGGCGGCGACAAGGACGGGGTCGATCGAGGCACGGGACTCGGTGGCGATGCGCCAGCGGTCGCGCCCGTCCGTCGCGTCGAGGGCGTACACCGTGCCGAGGTAGTCGGCGAGGTACACGCCGCCGCCCGTGACCGCGGGCCCCGGTACGAACGTCGGCGGGCTGAGGAAGACCGCCGGCGCCTCGAAGTGCCAGCGGACCTGCCCGCTCGCGACATCGATGGCGAGGACCCGGGTGCCCGCGGAGACGTACACGCATCCGTCGGCCGCCTGAGCGATCCGCACCGGCACGCCGCCGCACGACGCCGCGTCGCCGATCGGATACGACCAGCGCTCATCCCCCGTACGGGCCTCCAGGGCGCTCAGCCGGGCGTCCTTCCAGATGAACACCGTGCCGTCGTGGAGGGCGGGCCCTGCCTCCGGGGACTCGAAGTCGGTCTGGGCGCCGGTGATCTCCCAGAGCTTCTGACCGGTGGAGGCCTCCCAGGTCTGGACGCCGCCACCGCGCGTGCCGGTGACCACCGTCCCGCGGTCTGCCTTGAGGGAGTACACCCAGGCATCCGTGGAAAGGCGCCAGAGGTCGCCGCCCTCCCGGGCGTCCAGCGCGAAGAGCGTAGGCCCGTCGGAGGCGTGGATACGTCCGTCCGCCACCGTCATCGACCAGGCCACGTCCCGCGTCTTGAAGCGGCGCCGGCCGGTGGCCACGTCCAGCGCGTGGACCTCGAAGGAGGTGACGTAGACGAGGTCGCCCGCGACGGAGGCCTTCCCCCAGACGTCGTTCGACATGCGGAAACGCCACGGCCGCCAGCCGGACGGCGATTCCGGGGCGGGGGTGGGCGGCACGACGCCGGTCGCGGAATCGGCGCCGTTGACGCCGGCGCGCGGCCGGGACCAGGAGGCAGTGAGGCCCGCCTCCGGAGGAGGTGCCTTGACGGCGGCGGCGCGGGCGTTGGCGACGCGCGGCCCGGGGCCGATGGGCACCTGGGCAGTGGCCAGCCGCACCGGACCCGCGTCGGGCGGCCCGACGGGCGCGGGGGCGTGCGGGGGAGGGGGGGCGTGCGGGGGAGGGGGAGGCACGACCGCGCGCCCCCCACCACTCCGACCCCCGGTCTGCGGCATCACCGGCGGACGGCTCCCACGGCGCGACTCGATCAGGCCCACCGCCCGCTCGGGCAGCCACGCCGAAGCCGTACCGCTGTCGTCGGAGCCGGAGCCGAAGAGGTGGGGGGCCAGCTGGGCCTGGAGGTCGGCGGGGTTGGGGCGGCCGGTCGCCTCCATCTGCATACAGGACTCGATCAGCGGCCTCAGCTCGTCGGGGAGTCCCTCGAGGTCCGGGCCCTCCCTGAGCAGCATGAAGACCGTCTCGACCGGGTTGGCCCCGTGGAAGGGGGCGTGCCCGGTGGCGGCGAAGACCAGCATGGAGCCCAGCGAGAACACGTCGCTCGCGCCGGTCACGCTGCGCGAGTCCTTCGCCTGTTCGGGCGACATGTAGGCGGGCGTACCGACGGCGACGTTCGTCATCGTCAGACGGGTGTTCGATACGCCGGACGCGATACCGAAGTCGATGACCCGCGGCCCGTCCTCGACGACGAGGACGTTCGAGGGTTTCAGGTCACGGTGGACCAGGCCCGCGCCGTGGATGGACTGCAGCGCCTCGGCGACGCCCGCCGCGAGCCAGCGGACCGCCTGGGCCGGCATCGGCCCGCACTCGGTCACTATTTCCTCGAGCGAGGGCGCCGGCACGTACGCGGTGGCGAGCCACGGCACCGCCGCGCGCGGGTCGGCGTCGACGACCGCGGCCGTGTAGAAGCCGGAGACGGCCCGGGCCGCCTCCACCTCCCGCGTGAAGCGGACCCGGAACAGCTGGTCCTCGGCGAGCTCCGTCCTGACCGTCTTGATCGCCACCCGCCGGCCTGAAGCCGAGCGCGCGAGATAGACCAGCCCCATGCCGCCGGCACCCAGCCGTCCCAGCACCTCGAACGGCCCGATCCGCCGCGGATCGTGCTGCGTCAGCTGATCCACCACTTGCCTGCCACCTCCCCGTACGAGCCACGTCATCCACGTATGAACGCGGCCCCGTGCAGCGTCTCACCACCGCACCGCCATGGCGGCACGCACCCCGATTCTTCCTGTCCGAGCCACCGGTTGCGAACCCGGGGGCGGATCGGGGTGTCACGGGATATAACGACGCCCCCGACGACACCCCCGACAACCCGCCGACGACGCCCCCGACGTCATCCCCTCACCGGCTACGACGACTCACCGCTGAAGCACGGCGAACGACGCCCCTTGATTGTCCGTGACAACAGCCGCTCTTCCGTACGAGGTGTCGAAGGGAGGCACCTGGACCCGGCCGCCGAGCCGGTTCACCGTACCGAGTACCGCGTCACAGTCCTCGACACCGAAGTGGACGACGAAATGCGGCGGCATCTCGGCCGGGAAGACCCCGGAGACCGTTGCGCGGCCGAAGTCGGGGGAGGCTTCGGGACCGAAGAGGACGTCGTGGAAGAGGGTGCCGTAGAACTGGTCGACGGCCGCCGTGTCCCGGGCGTACAGCTCCGCCCAGCAGAAGGAGCCCGGCTCGTGCCGCTTGCCGAAGCCGGGGTGCGTACCGGCCTGCCAGAGGCCGAAGACGGCGCCCTCGGGGTCCGCCGCGAGGACCGTCGTACCGAAGGAGCCGACCTGGGTGGGCGCAGTGATCACCTGTCCGCCCGCCACCCGGATCGCGCGCGCCAGTGCGGCGGCGTCCGGGGTCGCGAAATACACCGTCCAGACAGTGGGCATCCGACCGTCCCGCTTGGGGACGAGTGCGGCGACGGGCTCACCGTGATGACGCGCCCATACGGACGGTCCGTACCCCTCGTCGGCGCCGGTCTCCTCGCCGGACCCCGCGCAGAAGGTCCAGCCGAAGAGCTCACCGTAGAAGCGCCTGCCCGCGGCAACGTCGGACAGCTGCGCCTCGACCCAGCAGGGAACACCTTCGCGGAAAACGGCTGAATCGGCCATGCGGCCAAGTTAACGGTCCCGCACGCATCCCGCAGAGCAGCCGCATCGCCCACACCACTCGCCGTGGCGCTGCCGCACCACTCCCCGTAGGACGCCTCGCACCCCCGTAGCACGCCTCGCAACCCCCGCCGTGCAGCCGCGCACCCCATTTGCAGTCGGCCGAATCGCGCTCCGATCACCCCTCGGTAAGCTGACGGCATGACAGGACAAGTGCGTACCGTCGACGGCCGCGTGGCCGGACGGCGTGGGCAGGCGACCAGGCAGAAGCTGCTCGACTGCCTCAGCGAGATGCTCAGCTCCTCGCCTTACCGGGACGTCAAAGTCATTGATGTCGCCCGGAAGGCGGGCACTTCACCGGCGACTTTTTACCAGTACTTTCCGGACGTCGAGGGCGCCGTCCTGGAGATCGCCGAGCAAATGGCCGCGGAGGGCGCCGGGTTGACCCAGTTGCTCGAAGGGCGCTCATGGGTCGGCAAGGCCGGCTGGCAGACCGCGCAGGAACTCGTCGACGGATTCCTCGAGTTCTGGCGGAAGAACGACGCGATCCTCCGCGTCGTGGACCTGGGCGCCGCCGAGGGCGACAAGCGGTTCTACAAGATCCGCATGAAGATCCTGAACTCGGTGAACAACTCCCTTACGAACACGGTCACCGAGCTCCAGGCCAAGGGGAAGATCGACAAGGACGTGAACCCCGCTGCGATGGCCGGTTCCCTCGTCGCGATGCTCGCGGCGGTGGCCTCGCACCAGAAGGGCTTCCAGACCTGGGGCGTCAAGCAGGCTGAACTCAAGCCGAATCTGGCCCTGTTGGTCCACCTCGGCGTGACCGGCAAGAAGCCGACGAAGTAGCGCGCGCTTATTTCTCCTGCCCCAGCCTCTTACCCCAACTCCTGTCATGCGCACGGCAGTCCACCGGTGTGGACTGCCGCGCGCTGCGCCAGGGCCTGTCTGACAATTCCCGTCGTCCGCCCGCAGGGCGGGCCGCGCGGCGTCTGGTGCGTGCGATCGCAAGGCGCCGGAGCGCCCTCGTGGCGGAGTCACGTGGGCGCTTCGGCAACGCGGCTGGGGGCACCTCCCACGCCCTTAAGGCAGTGGGGGAGTGCGTGCCAGACGCCGCGCGGCAGGCGGGAATTGTCAGACAGGCCCTACGCGGGCCGGCGGCGTCGCACGATCCGGAACAGCCGGATCTCCCGGTCGATCCGCGCCTGGTACGTGGCGTACGGCGGCCAGAACGCCAGCACCGCCTTCCACGCCGCGTCCCGCTCCTCCCCTTCCAGAAGATGAGCGGTTACGGCGATGTCCTCGCCCTTCCAGCTGACCTCGGCGTCCGGATGCGCGAGGAGATTGGCGGTCCAGGCCGGGTGATCGGCGCGGCCGAAGTTGGAGCCGACGAGGATCCAGCTCACCACCGCCGCGTCACCGGACTCCCCCGGGCTCTCGGGCATGCAGGCCAGCGGAGTACGCCGCGCCAGCCCGCTGCGGGCGCCGCGTGCGGTGAGGACCACCCCCGGCAGCATCTGTGCGCTGAGCAGTACCTTTCCGCGGGTCAGCCGGTGCACGACGCGATCGAGGGCGGGGATGAGATGCGGGGCGATCCGTGCGAAGGTCCGGGTGGAGGACACCTTCTGCACCAGCCGGACTCCGGGGACCTTTCCTCGGGCCATCAGACCGCCACCTCCTCAGCGCCGGTGTCGAAGAGCCGCGCCGCGTCGGCCGCGTACGCCCGCAGCCGGTGCACCGGCCCGAAGAGCAGTTCGTCGCCGGCCGCCCGCTTGAAGTACAGATGGGCCTCGTGTTCCCAGGTGAAGCCGATGCCGCCGTGCAGCTGGATGCCCTCGGAAGCGGCCGTACGCAGCGCCTCCAGGGCCTGGGCGAGCGCGAGCCCGCCCACTCGCTCGCCGCCCGTACCGCACGCCCACGCCGCGTAGTACGCCGCCGAGCGCGCCGCCTGCACGCCCACATACACATCCGCCAGCCGATGCTTCACCGCCTGGAAGGATCCGATCGCCCGCCCGAACTGCTCCCGCTGCCGTACGTATTCGACGGTCCGCTCCAGCGCGCGGTCGGCGGCGCCCACGGCCTCCGTGGCGAGTACGGCGGCGGCCGTGTCCCCGACGGAGGCGAGCGCGCCGAGCACGTCACCGTCCTCCCGTCCCAGCAACTCGGCTCTGACATTCCGTAGTTGAACCCGTGCCTGCGTGCGCGTCTCGTCCAACGACGTCTGCCGCGCCCGTACGAGACCCGCGGCGCCCTCCGTCACGAGGAACAGCAGCGTCCGCGACCGGGTGAAGCCGCCCGTGTGCGCCGCCACCACGAGCAGCCCCGCGCCGTGTCCGTCGAGCACCTGCTCCACCTGCCCGTACAACCGCCACCCGTCCCCGTCCCGCCTGGCCTGTACGCCGCCGGCGCGACCGCCGCCCGCCCAGTCGCCGTGGTTGTCGCCGACCAGGCCGAGGGCGGTGGCGAGCCCGGCGCCGGGGACGGCGAGGGCCGCGGTCAGGGCACCGGAGGCGATCCGGGGCAGCAGGTCGGCGCGCTGGGTGTCGGTGCCGAGGGCGAGGAGCAGCGGGGCGGCGAGTACCGCCGTGGAGAGGAGAGGCGAGGGGGCGAGGAAGCGTCCCGACTCCTCGCAGGCGAGGGCGAGTTCGGTGGTCGAGCAGCCGACTCCGCCGTACGTCTCGGGGAGGGCGATCCCCGGCAGTCCGAGCTGGTGCGCGAGCGCGTCCCACAGTCCCGGATCATGTCCGGTGGGGGTCCGTGCGGCGGCCCGCAACTCCTCCGGACCGCAGCGCTTGAGCAGCAACTCCCGCAAGGTGCGGCGGATCTCGTCCTGTTCGGCGGTGAGGCGGGCGTCCATGGGCGGGGCTCCTCCCGATCTGACGGTCCGTCATATTAGAGCGCGCGAAGGAGCAGATGCCCAGGGCGGCGCACAGGACGTTCACGCATCCCGTTCGCTTCATCTGATGTACCGTCAGATTCATGACTCCAGGGAGCCGGAAAGTCGCCGTGGTCGGCATATCCCTCTCCGACTGCGGCCGGGTGGACGACGCGACCCCCTACGCCCTGCACGCCCAGGCCGCCCGCCGCGCACTGGCGGACGCCGGACTCGACCGATCGCTGGTCGACGGCTTCGCTTCGGCGGGCCTCGGCACGCTGCCCCCGGTCGAGGTGGCCGAGTACCTGGGCCTGCGCCCCACCTGGGTCGACTCCACCTCGGTCGGCGGCGCCACCTGGGAGGTCATGACGGCCCACGCGGCGGACGCGATCGCGGCCGGCCGCGCGAACGCCGTACTGCTCGTATACGGCTCGACGGCCCGCGCGGACATCAAGGCGGGCCGCCGCACCGGCAACCTGTCCTTCGGCGCCCGGGGGCCGCTCCAGTTCGAGGTCCCGTACGGTCACACGCTGATCGCCAAGTACGCGATGGCCGCGCGCCGCCACATGCACCAGTACGGCACGACGCTCGAGCAGCTCGCCTCGGTCGCGGTCCAGGCCCGCGCGAACGCCGGAGCGAACCCGGACGCGATGTTCCGCGACCCGATCACGGTCGACGACGTCCTGTCCGGCCCGATGATCGCCGACCCCTTCACCAAGCTGCACTGCTGCATCCGCTCCGACGGCGGCGCGGCGGTCCTGCTGGCGGCCGAGGAGTACGTACGGGACTGCCGGACCGCCCCCGTCTGGGTCCTCGGCACCGGAGAGCACGTCTCCCACGCCACCATGTCCGAGTGGCACGACTTCACGGTGTCCCCGGCGGCGGTCAGCGGACGGATCGCCTTCGAGCGGGCGGGGGTGCGGCCGGACGACATCGACATCGCCGAGATCTATGACGCCTTCACCTACATGACGCTGGTGACGCTGGAGGATCTGGGCTTCTGCGCGAAGGGTGAGGGCGGAGCATTCGTGGAGAAGGGGCGGCTGCTGGTGGGCGGGGAGCTGCCGGTGAACACCGACGGCGGCGGCCTTTCGGCCCAGCACCCGGGCATGCGGGGACTGTTCCTTCTCGTGGAAGCGGTTCGGCAGCTGCGCGGGGAGGCGGGCGAGCGGCAGGTACGCAGGTCCGACGGCGCCCTGCCCGCGCTCGCCGTGGCCTCCGGTACGGGGGGCTGGTTCTGCTCGTCGGGAACGGTGATCCTGGGGCGCGGGTAGGAGCCCCCCGTACCGCGGCCCCGTCGTGATCGACCCGCGCGCTCGGATTGCGGAAGATTCGGCTACGCCCGGCAAGTGCGCGCCTTTCCCAGAGCATCCCCAATTCCCCTGTGCTGCGGGTAAATTGACGGCCGCTTGGGGAGGGACGCAGGACGGCACGGGGGCGGGTGGGGGTGGAATGCGCGGCACGGTTCTGGACGATCGGTACACACTCACGGAGCGCATCGGCGCAGGCGGCATGGGGGTGGTCTGGCGGGCTCGTGACGCTCGCCTCGACCGGCAGGTGGCGGTGAAGCTGCTGAGCCTGCCGCCGGGCACCGGGGGCGCCGAGCAGGAGCGGCTGCTCGCCATGTTCGTGCGGGAGGCGCGGGCGGCCGCGGCCCTCGACAGTTCGTACATCGTGCCGGTCTTCGACCACGGAACGGATGGCGATGTCCCGTACATCGTCATGCCCCTGCTGTCCGGCCGGACGGTGCTCGACCTGATCGCCGAGGCCGGACAGCTGCCGCCCGGACGCGCCGCGCAGATCTCCGCGCAGGTGTGCCGTGCACTGGAGACGGCGCACGGCGCGGGCATCGTCCACCGCGACGTGAAACCGGCGAACGTGATGGTGACGGAGGAAGGCCTGGTGAAGGTCCTCGACTTCGGCATCGCGAAGTTCCTGGACGCGACGACCGGCGCCGGATATCTGACGCGGACGTCGGACTCGCCCGTGGGCACGTTGCACTACATGGCGCCGGAGCGTTTCCGTCGTGTCGCGGACGACAGCGCGTGCGACCTGTACTCGCTGGGATGCATGATCCACGAAATGCTCACCGGCGCACCGCCGTTCGATGCCCCGTCGGCCGCCGCCCTCATGCACTGCCATGTGTACGAGACGCCGGACAAGCCGTCGGTCCGCCGCCCGGGACTCGCGCCACGGTGGGACGAACTGGTCGGCCTGCTGCTGGCGAAGACACCCGAGACCCGGCCGACCGCCCACCAGGCGCGAGCGGCGCTGGAGGAGCTGGCGCGGTCAACAGGCCACCCCGCGCCGCGGCCCGACACGGAATCGGCCGAGGTGACTTCGTACCGGCTGGCCCCTCCGAAGCCTGTGGCCCCGCCCGCGTCGTGGCAGCCGCCGCGGTCCCAGCCCGCGGGGACAGCGGAGGGGACGGGCGCGGGGGCGGGGGCGGGGGCGGCAGGACAGGGCGACTCCGGCCGCGGCCGACCGCGTCGTACCTGGTGGATCAGCGGCGCCGCGGCCGTTTCCGTCGCCGCGCTGATCACCGCGTTCACCCTTGTCGATCCGTTCGGAGTCGGCAAGGACGACGACAGCGGCTCGAACACCGGTGGCTCCACCGGCACTTCGGTCGGCGGGAAGCCCGGATCGGTCGCCGAGGTCGCCCGGACCCAGACGCTGTCCCTGGGCAGCGCCACGGATTCCAAGGGCCCGGCGCCCGCCGTCACCGGTGCACGCAAGGGCGGCACGGTCACCGTCCTCGAACCCGATGGCTTGACCACCATCGACCCCGGCGAGATGTGGTCGGGCACCGAGCGTCTCGTCTCCCGCCTGGTGTACCGCAGCATGACCGGTCTCAAGACGATGCCCGACGGCACGGTGAAGCTCGTCGGCGATCTGGCCACGGACACCGGACGCGTCTCGTCGAGTGGACTGACCTGGACCTTCACCCTCAAGCCCGGCCTCACCTACAACGACGGAACTCCCGTGCGCGCCCAGGACTTCGTCCACGCCGTCGAGCGCACCGTGGACCCGGATTTCGTCGTCGGTGACGGGACCCTGCGCTCCTGGATCCTCGGCACCGAGCAGGCCGCGGGCATCGAGGACGAGCCGGTCTTCACTCCGGGCACCATCGAGGCGCCCGACAACCGCACCGTCGTCTACCACCTCAGGGACGTCCATCCCGACTTCAACGTCGCGCTGGCCGGCCCCACCGGCGCCCCCGTCCCCGAGCGGGTCGAGGGCGTCACCGACGGCTCGCAGACCATGCCGTCGACCGGCCCGTACCAGGTCGCCGACTACGCGGGAGCCCAGGACCTCACCCTCACCCGCAACCCCCAGTGGAAGGCGGACGCGGATCCGCTGCGCACCGCGTACCCCGACACGTACCGCATAGAGGGCAACGTCACCCTCGACGAGATCAAGTCACGTACGCAGCAGGCGGGTTCGGACGATGCGGTCATGTCGTTCACCGGCACCCTCGACAAGGACGGCCTGGGCCGGGCACCGGGGACGGGCCGGCTGTCCGCCCCCGCCGCGTTCGTCCACGCGTACATCATCAACACCGCCCGGGTGAAGGACCTCAAGGTCCGCCGTGCCATCGCCACGGCGTTGCCCACCGCGGACGTCCTCGCGGCGAGCGGCGAGGACGGCACCGTCGCGACCCATCTGATGGCCCCGGGCCTCAGCGGCTCCCGCACCTTCGACCTGTACCGGCCGGGCGCGCACGGGGACCCCGCCAAGGCCCGCGCCCTCCTGAAGGAGGCAGGCAAGACCGGATTCCGGATCACTCTCGCGTACGCCTCGACGGCGGACGGCAAACGGGCGGCGGTCGTCAAGTCGGCCCTGGAGGAGGCCGGTTTCCGAGTACAGACCGTGAATCCCGACACCTCGGACTACTACGACAAGGCGGGTTCCGGGGAGTACGACCTGTTCCGCTTCCCGGTCGGCAGCGGCCTGCCCGTCGCCTCCACCTATCTGCCGAACTACTTCGACGGCCGCTACACCTACCCCACCTCACAGAACTACTCCCGCCTCAAGAGCGACAAGGTCGACGCCGCCATCGACGAGGCCGACGCCGCGCAGAACCTCAGCGACGCCGGCGAGCTGTGGGCCACGGTCGATCACCTCGTGATGGAGCAGGCGGCCGCCGTCCCCCTCTACGTGCCGCTGCGTACGTTCCTGTACTCCACGGCGCTGCACGGGCTCCAGGTCGACCTGGACGGTGTGTCGCCGCTCAACGCGTACGTGGCGGAGTGAGCGGGGACGGTGCGTCCACCGTCTCCCGAGCGATACTCGGCCCATGGAACCGGATCTTCATGAGCTGCTCAGGTCGCTGCGTGTGTGGGACCCCGACGTCACGGAACTGCCGCCCTTCGAGCCGGACGAGGCGCCCGAGGAGCCGCTGACGCTCTTCGTGCGCTGGTTCGCGGAGGTGGTGGCGGCCGGGCAGACCGAGCCGCACACGGTGGCGCTGGCGACGACGGACGAGGACGGGCTCCCGGACGTCCGGACGGTGATGCTGCACGGTGCCGACGCCAACGGCTGGTCGTTCGCGTCGCACGCCACGAGCCGCAAAGGAAGGCAACTGGGCGCCCGCCCGTACGCGGCCCTCGGCTTCTACTGGCCCGCGCAGGGCCGCCAGATCCGCCTCCGCGGCCCCGTCACCGTCGCGTCGGCAGCTCAGAGCCAGGCCGACCTGCACGCCCGTTCCACGGGCGCGCTCGCCGCCGCCCTGGTGGGCCACCAAAGCGACGTCCTGCCCTCGTACGAGGAGTTGGAGCGCGCGTCGGACGCGGCGTGGGACCGGGCTCGGCGGGAGCCGGACGCCCAGGCCCCGACCTGGACCCTGTACCGACTCCGCCCGGAAGAGGTCGAGTTCTTCCAGGGAGACGCACGGCGCCGGCACGTTCGCCTCACCTACCGGCGTGTGGACGACGACTGGATCAAGGAGCTGCTGTGGCCGTGACGCCGCCCGCGAGGTCGTACGTCGCGAAGCCGTACGTCGCGAAGTCGGCGACCGGGCGGTAATCGAGACTACGGCTGGACGTCGCCCTCGGTTTCCTTCGCCGGTGTCGGAAACGTCGGCGCCGGATCCGTGGCGAGCCGTGCGTGCAGATGCACGTCCCGGAACGCGTCCTGCCGCCCCGCCTCGAACATCGCCCCCCGCAGCGTCCCCTCGTACCGGAACCCGCAGCGTTCGGCGATCCGGCAGGACGCGTCGTGGCCGAGGGCGTGACCGAGTTCGAGCCGGTGCAGCCGGACGGCGCCGAAGGCGTAGCGGGCGGCCAGAGCGAGGGCGCGGGCGGCCACCTGGCGGCCGCGGGCCTCGGGCAGAACCCAGTAGCCGACGCGGGCGACGCGCATGACGTGGTCGATCTCCTGGATGCCTATGTGGCCGAGCGTCGCGCCACTGGCCGCGTCCGTGACGCAGAGGAAGACGCCGGTGCCGTCGGCGACGTTCTCGGCGCGCGAGCGGAGTGACTCGCGGGCGCCGTCGATGTCCCGGACGATCCGGAGTGGGGTGTTCCAGCGCTGGAACTCCGGGTCGGACACCCCGCGCAGCCACGCCTCGACGTCGGCGTCGGACTCCGCGTCCCAGAGACGCAGCCGCAGGCCGTGCCCGTGCAGTTCGGGGAAGGGGTGGGAGAGGGGCTGTTCGTCGACGTCGGCCATCCAGCCATTGAAACCTGCCCGCACACCGGCATCACACCCGGGGCTCCTGAGCTTCCCGGGTCTCCTGGGGTCACGGGGAAGCAGCTTGCGGGGAGGCGGCCCGGAGCTGGGGCTGGGGCTGGGGCTGGGGCCGGAAAACCGGTACTCCGGCACGGAAGGCGGCCTCCAGTTCCCTCCCGATCCGCAGCTCGCTCTCCGCACACTCCACCACCTCGGTCATCATTCGCGGCCCCTCCGCGAGGTCGACGACCGCGGCGACGTACGGCACCCGCTCGCCGAACGGCGGGAGGTCGTTGCGGTGGACGACGGACCAGGTGTAGAGCGTGGCGTGACCGCTCGCGGGACGCCAGCTCACGTCCTCGCTCCAGCAGTGGGGGCAGAACTCGCGGGGGTAGTGGTGGGACCGCCCGCAGGCCGCGCAGTGACGCAGCAGCAGCCGCCCCGCCGCGGCCGCGTCCCAGTACGGCCGGGTGAAGGCGTCCACCTCGGGCACGTCGAACCGCGCACCGCTCACGAGACCAGCCCCTTCACTCGAACGACCCCCTCACGCGAACAGCCCCCCCTCATGAGAACCATCCGATCGCGCTGTCCAGCGACCACGTCTGCCACGCCATCCCGAACAGCGCGACGGCCGAGATCAGCGCCATCATCGCGTTCTGCCCCTGCTCGGCCCAGTCGTGGATCATGAGGACGAGGTAGAGAAGATTGAGCAGCAGCCCGCCCACCAGGGCAACCGGGGTCAACAGGCCGACCACCAGCCCCAGCCCCACCGCCAGCTCCGCGTACACGACGACATATGCCATCGCCCGCGGGCGCGGCGCGACGACCGCGTCGAAACCGGACCGCACCGCGTTCCACCGGTGTTTGGCCGCGACGTCCGCCGCCCACGCGATCCCGGTTCCCCGCTCGAACCAGCCCTTCTTGTCCTTGTGCCGCCAGCTCTCCAGCCACCACAGCCCGAGCCCGATCCGGAGCACGGCCAGCCATTCCGCCCCGCCGAGCCAGATCGTGTCCATGCGCTCCATGCACTCCCCTGCCGTCGCCGGGATCTGACGGTATGTCAGTTCAGCGTACGGAGAAGGCCGGCGCAAGAGGCGTGCATCCCCACACCCCTCCACCACAATCGAGTGACCTACGTCACCGACCCCACCCAATCCCCCTACAGCCGTGATCCGTTCGCAACCGATTCCGGTCTTGACCGAGACCTATCAAGCGAGGACGTGATTACGCTCGCGCTCATGGCCGACTCGACTGCTCCCTCGACGCCCCGCCCGGTGCCGTCCCACGAAGACCGCCCCGTGTACGTGATCGGCGGCGGCCCCGGCGGCCTCGCGGCGGCGTACGCACTGCGCGCCCAGGGCGTACGGGCCGTCGTACTGGAGAAGTCCGACCAGGTCGGGGCATCCTGGCGCCGCCACTACGACCGACTGCACCTGCACACCACCCGGCGGCTGTCCGCCCTCCCGGGCCTCGCGATGCCGCGCTCCTTCGGCCGCTGGGTATCGCGGGACAACGTGGTGCGCTATCTGGAGAAGTACGCCGAGCACCACCAGCTGGAGATCGTGACCGGCGTGGAGGTCTCGCGCATCGAGCCCGCCCCGGGCGGCGACGGCTGGCTGCTGCGTGCCAGCGGCGGCCGGGAGCTGACCGGCAGCGCGGTGGTCGTCGCCACCGGCTTCAACCACACGCCCCACCTCCCCGACTGGGCCGACCGCGACACGTTCACAGGTGAACTCCTGCACGCCGCCCATTACCGCAACCCCGCCCCCTACGCCGGCCGCGACGTCCTCGTCGTCGGCGTCGGCAACACGGGAGCCGAAATCGCCGTGGACCTGATCGAGGGCGGCGCCGCGCGCGTGCGCCTCGCGGTCCGCACGGCGCCGCACATCGTGCGCCGCTCGACGGCGGGCTGGCCCGCCCAGCTCACCGGCATCCTGTGCCGCAGACTGCCGGTCGGCCTCGTTGACCGACTGGCCGGGCCGATGGCCAAGCTGAGCGTGCCGGACCTCTCGGCGCAGGGGCTGCCCCGCCCCGACACCGGCCTCTACTCCCGCGTCAACGAGGGCTCGATTCCCGTCCAGGACGTCGGCCTCATCGACGCCGTCCACAAGGGGCGGGTCGAGATCGTGGCCGCGGTGGACGGTTTCGAGGAGGGCAAGATCGTCCTCGCCGACGGGAAGCGGATCGGGCCGGACGTCGTGATCGCCGCGACGGGGTACCGGCGCGCCCTGGAGGGCCTCGTCGGGCACCTCGACGTCCTCGACGGCCGGGGGCGCCCGGTCGTGCACGGCGCCCGCACCCCGAAAAAGGCACCCGACCTCTACTTCACCGGCTTCACCAACCCCATCAGCGGCATGTTCCGCGAACTCGCCCTCGACGCCGAGAAAATCGCAAAGGCGGTCGCCCGCTCCACGCCGCGCAAACCCTCCCCGAACGCCCACTGAACCAGCCACACACACCTCCCCACCCACCTCTCGGACCCACGAGGCACGCCGTGAGGCACGCCCCCGAGGCACTCCGACGTGTCCGGTCCGACGTGTCCCGGCCCGATATCCGATACACCTCCCGGTCCGATACACGCGTCCCAGTCCGACACGCGCCCCGGCCCGACACGCGTTCCGGTCCGACACCTGGCGGGTACGAACCAGGTGCCCGCCACGCGCCTCGCGCGCCCGACCGTCCGGCGAATCCCCCTCCGGACGCGCGGCCACGGTCGCTCGCACGCCTGATTGCTTGCACAACAATGCCTGCACGACGGTTCCTGACGGCGCGTCAGTTAAGTAATCTGACACTGCGTCAGTTAATTGGCTGTCACACAGGAGCGGGCGGACCGATGCTTGGATCAACCCACGGCACCCTCACCACCGACTCCCGCCGGGCCCGGGTCATCGCCTGCGGCGAGCAGCCCTCACCGGTCGTGCACGGCAGGCCGGCCGAGGTGGACGACCTGGACGTCAGCGGCCGTCCGCTGTACGCCGGCGTACCTGACCTGGACCGACTCTTCCGCCCCGAGTCCGTGGCTGTCATCGGCGCCTCGGACGCCGAGGGGCGGCCGAACACCGGCATCACCCGGCAGCTGATCGCCTGGGCCGAACGCGTCGGTGCCCGGCTGCACCCGGTTCACCCCAGCCGTCAGTCCGTCTTCGGCATCCCCTGCTCCCCTTCCGTCGCGGACCTGCCCGAGCAGGTCGACCTCGCCGTGCTCCTCGTCGGCGACCCCCTCCCCCTGATCGGGGAACTGGCCGAGGCCAAGGTGAAGTTCGCCGTCGCCTTCGCCTCCGGGTTCGCCGAGACCGGTACCGAGGGCGCGGCCGCGCAGGCCCGGCTCGCCACCGCCGTCCGCCGCTCCGGCCTCCGGCTGCTCGGCCCCAACACCAACCTCAACGCCTTCGAGAAGTTCCGCGACGATCTCGACGGCCCCGCGATCGCCCTCATCACCCAGTCCGGGCACCAGGGACGTCCGGTGTTCGCGATGCAGGAGCTCGGCGTGCGGCTCTCCCACTGGGCGCCCACCGGCAACGAGGCCGACCTCGAGACCGCCGACTTCATCTCCTACTTCTCCGAGCGTCCCGAGGTCGGCGCCATCGCCTGCTACGTCGAAGGCCTCAAGGACGGCCGCTCCTTTCTGCTCGCCGCCGACCGCGCCGCCCGCCGCGGGGTACCCGTCGTCGCCGTCAAGGTCGGCCGCACCGAGACCGGCGCCCGCACCGCCGCCTCACACACCGGCAAACTGACCGGCGCCGACACGGTGGTGGACGCCGCGATGCGGCAGTACGGCGTGATCCGCGTCGACGGGCTGGACGAACTCCAGGACACCTCCGCCCTGTTGGCCCGAGCCCGACCCCCTCGGGCCGACGGGGTCGTCGTCTATTCGATCTCGGGCGGCACGGGCGCGCACTTCTCGGACCTGGCGACCGAGGCGGGGCTGTCCCTGCCCGCTCTGTCCGCCGCCAAGCAGGACGAGCTGCATCAGTGGATACCCCCGTACCTGAGCGTGGCCAATCCCGTCGACAACGGCGGGCACCCGGTCGGCGACTGGCGCGGCCGGAAGATCATCGACGCGCTCCTCGCCGACCCGGAGGTCGGGGTGCTGATCTGCCCGATCACCGGGCCCTTCCCGCCCATGAGCGACAAGCTCGCGCAGGATCTGGTGAACGCGGCGGAGCAGACGGACAAGCTGGTGTGCGTGGTGTGGGGATCTCCGGTCGGCACGGAGGCCGCGTACCGCGAGACGCTGCTCGGGTCGTCGCGGGTCGCCACCTTCCGTACGTTCGCCAACTGCATCACGGCTGTGCGTGCCTACCTGGAGCACCATCGGTTCGTCGCCGCCTACCGCTCGCCCTTCGACGAGGCGCCGCGCACCCCCTCGCCGTCCTTCCGCAAGGCGCAGGCGCTGATGCGGCCCGGGCAGCAGCTGAGCGAGCACGCGGCGAAGCAGCTGCTGCGGGCGTACGGGATCCGGGTGCCGCGCGAGCAGTTGGTGACCAGCGCGGCGGCCTCCGTGCGCGCGGCCGGTCTCGTCGGCTACCCGGTGGTCATGAAGGCCTCCGGCGCCCAGATCGCCCACAAGACCGAACTCGGCCTGGTGAAGATCGGGCTGACCTCCGCCAGCCAGGTCAGGGACGCCTATCGGGAGCTGACCGACATCGCACGCTACGAGGGGATCTCGCTCGACGGGGTGCTGGTGTGCCAGATGGTCGAGCGGGGTGTCGAGATGGTCGTGGGTGTCACGCACGACGAGCTCTTCGGGCCGACCGTGACCGTGGGGCTCGGCGGCGTCCTCGTCGAAGTACTGCGGGACGCGGCCGTCCGCGTGCCGCCCTTCGGAGAGGACCAGGCGCGGGGGATGCTCCGCGAGCTGCGGGGGCGGGCGCTCCTCGACGGCGTGCGCGGGGCTCCGCCCGTGGACGTGGACGCGCTGGTCGAGGTCGTGCTCCGGGTGCAGCGGATGGCGCTCGAACTCGGGGACGACATCGCGGAGCTCGACATCAATCCGCTGATGGTGCTGCCCAGGGGGCAGGGGGCGGTGGCGCTGGACGCGCTGGTGGTGTGCCACTGAGCAGCCAGGCCTCCTCCGCAAGGCGCTCAGCCATCCCCGTACGAAACGGAGTACCCCCATGTCCGACTCCCCCCGTGAACCACACACATCTGCCGAAAATTCCCTCGACTCATTGATACTTCACGCCACTGACAATGCCGTCTCGTGGATCACCCTCAACCGGCCCGAGACCTTGAACGCCCTCACCTGGGACCAGCGGGAACGCGTGATCACGCTGCTCGCGGACGCGTCCGCGGACCCCGCCGTACGGGCCGTCGTGATCACGGCGACGGGCCGCGGCTTCTGCGCGGGCGCGGACCTGCGCGGCGGGCCGCCGGTCGGAGAACGGCTGCCCGGCGACGTCGCCCGCACCATCCGCCGTGGCGCCCAGCGCCTGATCGCCGCCGTCCTCGACTGCGAGAAACCGGTGATCGCGGCGGTCAACGGCACGGCGGCCGGGATCGGCGCGCACCTCGCCTTCGCCTGCGACCTCGTACTGGCCGCCGAACCGGCAAGGTTCATCGAGGTGTTCGTGCGCCGCGGTCTCGTCCCGGACGGCGGCGGGGCCTATCTGCTCCCCCGTCTCGTCGGCCCTCAGCGCGCCAAGGAGCTGATGTTCTTCGGCGACGCCCTGACGGCCGCCGACGCGGAGCGGATCGGGCTCGTCAACAGGGTCGTATCGCCACAGGAGTTGGACAAGACCGCCCGCGAATGGGCCGAGCGCCTGGCCACCGGCCCGACCCGCGCCCTCGCCCTCACCAAGCAGCTGGTCAACGCCTCCCTCGATGCCGACCGCGCCACCGCCTTCGCCGCCGAGGCGGCCGCGCAGGAGATCAACATGACGACGGCGGACGCCACCGAGGGCGTCACAAGCTTCACCGAGCGGCGGAGCCCCCTGTACCGGGGCCGCTGAGCCCGCACCTGCACCGGGGCCGCCGAGTCCGCACCTGCGCCGATTCGTACCGGCCCCCACCCCTTCCTATCTGACACTCCGTCAGCTTCAATGGTCGATGTGATGGGACACGCAGGGATGGCGGCCGCCGCCGTCCGTTATCTCAGGTCGGCCGGGGCCCCCACCGTCGGGGGGCCCGTCGAGGCGTTGCCGCGCCCGGAGCTGCGCGCGGTCGGTGACGACGAGCGGGCGCCGGTCGATCAGGCCGAATTCCGGCGGGTACTGGGGAACTTCGCGACCGGCGTGACCGTGGTCACCGCTCCTGCCGCCGAGGCCGCCGACGGCCCGGCCGGCTTCGCCTGTCAGTCCTTCGCCTCCCTCTCGCTCGACCCCCCGCTGGTCTGCTTCATGGTCGGCCGTACGTCGACGACCTGGCCGCGGATCGCCCGCGCGGGCGTCTTCTGCGTCAACATCCTGGGGGCGCACCAGGGCGAGCTGTGCCGCGGGTTCGCGGTGAGCGGGGCGGACAAGTTCGCCGGGGTCGGGTACGACGCGGCGCCCGTCTCCGGCTCCCCCCGCCTCGCGGGCGCCGCCGCCTGGATCGACTGCACGATCCATGCGGTGCACACGGGCGGCGACCATCTGATCGTGGTCGGCCGGGTGGACGCGCTCGGTGCGAGCGACGCCGATGTGGCGCCGCTGCTGTTCCACAAGGGGCGGTTCGCCCAGGGGAGCCGGCAGTAGGCGGTCGACCAGTAGTCCGGGTCCTGATACGGATACGGGTCCCGATACGGGTCCCGATACGGGTCCCGATACGGGTCCCGATACGGGTCCCGATGCGGATACCGATACGGATCCGCCCTCAGACGACCGCCGTCGGCACCGGCGCCGGCAGTGCCCGAACCGGCCGTCGCCGGATCACCAGCGCCATCAGCGCCGCCGCCGCGCACAGCGCGCCCGAGGCGTACCAGACCACGTCGTACGAGCCGAACGTGTCCCGCGCGACGCCACCGAGGAACGCGACGAGCGCGGCGCCGACCTGGTGGGAGGCGAGGACCCAGCCGAAGACGATCGCGCTGTCCTCGCCGTACTGCTCACGGCACAGGGCCAGCGTGGGCGGGACCGTGGCGACCCAGTCGAGGCCGTAGAAGACGATGAAGAAGATCATCGGGGGGTGCACGGTCGGGGCCAGAAGCATGGGGAGGAAGAGGAGCGAGATACCGCGCAGGGCGTAGTAGACCGCGAGCAGACGGCGCGGTTCGAAGCGGTCGGTGAACCAGCCGGAGGCGATCGTGCCGACGACGTCGAAGACGCCGATGACCGCGAGCAGCGAGGCCGCCGCCGTGATCGGCATCTCATGGTCGTGGGCCGCGGGCACGAAATGCGTCTGGATCAGACCGTTCGTCGAGGCGCCGCAGATCGCGAAGGTACCGGCCAGCAGCCAGAAGGGGCCGGTGCGGACCGCGGAGAGGAGGACGTTCACGGCACGCCGGGCCGCACCCGGCACCGGCGCGGGCTTCGCCACGAACTCCTCGGACCCGTACGGCTTCTGGCCCACGTCCGCCGGATGGTCCCGCAGCAGCAGCCATACGAAGGGGACGACCGCGAGCGCCGCGAGGGACACCGTCACCGCCGCCGGGCGCCAGTCGTGCTCCGTGACGATCCAGGAGAGCAGCGGCAGGAAGATCAGCTGGCCGGAGGCCGAGGCCGCCGTCAGGATGCCCGTGACCAGGCCCTTCCGTGCCGTGAACCAGCGGTTGGTGACCGTCGCCGCGAAGGCCAGGGCCATCGAACCGGAACCCAGGCCCACCAGCAGCCCCCAGCAGAGCAGCAACTGCCACACCGCCGTCATCCACACCGTCAGGCCCGAGCCGAGCGCGATCACCACGAGGGCGACCGCGACCACGCGCCGGATGCCGAACCGGTCCATCAACGCGGCCGCGAAGGGCGCCGTCAGTCCGTACAAGGCCAGGTTGATCGACACCGCCGCGCCGATCGTGCCGCGCGACCAGTGGAACTCCTGGTGCAGCGGGTCGATCAGCAGTCCCGGCAGCGAACGGAAGGCCGCCGCCCCGATGATCGTCACGAAGGTGACGGCGGCGACGAACCACGCGCGGTGGATGCGGTGAGCGGAGGGACGAGTGGGCCGGGGTTCCTGTGCGGCGGTGGCTGTTTCGGCTGTCTGGGTCACGACATAGAGCTTGCGGCCTGCTTTCTCCGCGAACGAGTGGCCCGAAGGACAGCATTCGTTAGAATCGGGCCATGGCCGCACAGCAGGCACAGCAGCAGGCACACCAACGGGCACAGCGACGGACACGGCAGCAGGCCCCCTCGCAGGGCGCACGCCCCAGGCATCGCGTCGTCGTCCTCGCCCTCGACGGGCTGATGCCGTTCGAGCTCGGCATCCCGCAGCGCATCTTCGGCAAGGCCCAGGACGCGGACGAACGGAAGCTCTACGACGTCGTCACCTGCTCGATCCGGCCACCGGGCCCCGTCGAGACGGACGCCGATTTCGCCGTCCTCGTGGCGAACGGACCGGAGGCCCTCGCCACCGCCGACACCGTCGTCATCCCCACCTCCTACGAGCTCGGACCGGTCTACGGCGACGGCATCCTGACCCCCGAACTGGACGCCGCCCTCGCCCGCATCCGCCCCGGCACCCGCCTCGTCTCCATCTGCACCGGCGGATACGTCCTCGCCGCCGCCGGATACCTCGACGGCCGCCGGGCCACCACGCACTGGATGCACGCGGAGCACTTCCAGCGGCTGTTCCCGAAGGTCGAGGTCGACGCCGATGTGCTCTTCGTCGACGACGGCGACGTGCTCACCTCGGCGGGCGTCGCCGCCGGGATCGACCTGTGCCTCCATCTCGTACGCCGCGATCACGGCACCGCCGTCGCCAACGAGGTGGCCCGCCGCACCGTCGTACCGCCGCACCGGGACGGCGGACAGGCCCAGTACATCCAGCGGCCCCTGCCACAGCCGCAGGCGGCGACCACGACCACCGCCCGTGCGTGGGCGCTGGGCCGCCTCGACAAGCCGATCCAGCTGCGCGACATGGCCGAACAGGAGTCCCTGTCCGTACGCACCTTCACGCGCCGCTTCCGCGAGGAGGTCGGCGTCAGCCCCGGGCAGTGGCTCACTCAGCAGCGCGTCGAACGGGCCCGGCACCTGCTGGAGTCCAGCGACCTGTCGATCGACCAGGTGGCGCGGGACGCCGGCTTCGGAACGGCCCAGTCGATGCGGCAGCACCTACAGGCGGCGGTCGGGGTCACCCCCACCGCATATCGACGCACCTTTCGGTCCGGGAACGTCGGCGGGATCGGTGACACCCGGCTCGACAGCTCTCCCCTCGACGACGCTCCCCTCGACAGCACTCCCGTCTACAACGTTCCTCTCGACAACGCTCCCCTCAGCAACGCCCCTCTCAACACCGCCAGTTGACTCCACCCCGCCCCCGGGCCTCGTTCCACCACCGCGCTCGCCCAGTGCGCCCACAAAAGTCAGCAGCAGGGTGAGTCCGACGCCGGCCAGGACCGCGGTCGAGGGCGCGACGAAGTGGAGCAGGGCGCCCGCGAGGGAGCCCGTCGCGGCGTAACCCGCGCCCACCGCCGCGTACATCACGGAGTACCCCGCCGCCAGCGCGCTCGGCGGGAGCATCTCGCGCAGCGACAGATTGCGGGTGAGCATCGCGCCCGCCTGCAGAATGCCCGCGACCACGAGCGCGGCCGCCATCCAGGCGAGGCCCGGTATCAGCGCGACCAGCGCCAGGCACGCCGCGGTGCCGCAGGTCAGCACCACGCTGCGGGTGCTCAGTCGCCCCGGCCAGGAGCGCAGCCCGTACAGGAACGCGCCGACCGCCGAGCCCAGCGACAGCCCCGTGAGCAGCGGGCCCGCCCAGCCGATGCCTATCGCACGCTGTTCGAGGAGGGCGGGCAGGACGAGTTCGGCCAGGGCGAGCAGCGAGAGACCGGCCGCGCCCATGACGTACGCCGGCCATGCCCTGGCCAGGATGCGCGGCATCGACTCGCCGGCCCGGTCCGCCTCGTCCGCGTGCCAGCCCGCGGGCAGCAGCCACAGGCCCGCGACGGACGACGCCATCAGGGCGGCGGCGAGCAGCAACGGGACCCTGGGGGCGACGCCGAGCGCCAGACCGGTGACCGCCGCCGGGGTCAGGGACCATATGCCGAAGGTCACCATCGACTCGATGGACAGCGCCTGGGCGACGGCCCGCTTCGGGACCAGGCTGGTGAGCAGGGCGCGGAGCCCTCCGGGGGCCGCCGCGGGGGCGGCGCCCGCCAGTGCGGCGAACGCCGCGAGGATCGCCGGGTGCGCCTGCGGTAACGCGCCCAGGCCCGCGAAGCCGACCGAGCCCGCCGCGAGGCCGACGGCCAGGTGGGGGCGGGCTCGGTCCGGGCGCAGGCGCGTGCCGAGGAGGGGGGCGCCCGCGATCTCGCCGATCACGTACGCCGCCGCCAGGGCCGCGCCCAGCGAGTAGCCGCCAGGGCGCTCGCGGACCAGGAAGATCAGGGCCAGGGGGGCCATGGCGACCGGCATGCGGGCGGCGATGGCTACGGTGGCCCAGGCCAGGACCTGTTTGGACGCGACGTCTCGGTAGCTCATGCGACGACGTTAGGGGACGCCGCCGACAGTGGCCCACGGGATTTCCTGGCCTGTGGATAATCCTGTGGATAACTTCGGGTGGCGGCGCGTATGCGGGTGCCGGGTGGGGGAATTTCGCCCCCGCCGCCCCTACCCGTCCCATCCGTTCCTGGGGGCTCCGCCCCCAGCCCCCCGCCAGGGGCGCTGCGCCCCCTGGACCCCCGCCTCTGCGACTCTGCCTCAGGCCCCCGCCTCGGGGACTCTGCCTCAGGCCCCCGCCTCGGGGACTCTGCCCCCGGCCCCCGACTCTGAACTCCACCCCCGACCCCCGGCTCTGGCTCCACCCCCGACCCCCGACTCCGGCTCCGCCCCCGCCCTGCATCGAGGAGTTGCCCCTCTAAAACGTCAGCACCGCCCTCGCCACCCTCCCCTCCCTCGCGTCCTGCACCGCCTTGTCGAAGTCCTCGATCAGGTACGTCTGCGTCACCAACTCGTCCAGCAGCAACCGTCCCTCCCGGTACAACTCCGCGTAGAGCGCGATGTCCCGCTGGGGGCGGGAGGAGCCGTAGCGGCAGCCCAGGATGGACTTGTCGAGGTACATCGACGAGACGAGGAAGGACGCCTCGGCGGTCGCCGGGGGTACGCCGAGGAGGACCGCTTGGCCGTGCCGTCCCAGCAGGTCGATGGCCTGGCGGATGAGTTCGACGCGGCCGACGCACTCGAAGGCGTGGTCCGCGCCCGCGGGGAGGATGTCCGGCACGGCCTCCGTGGAGGTGAGGAAGTGCGTCGCGCCGAACCTGCGGGCCATGGACTCCTTCGCGGGGTTGGAGTCGACCGCGACGATCTTCAGGGCGCCCGCGATCCGCGCGCCCTGGATGACGTTGAGCCCGATTCCGCCCGTGCCGATGACAAGGACGCTGTCACCCCGGTCCACGCGCGCGCGGTTCAGCACCGCCCCCACGCCCGTCAGCACTCCGCATCCGATCAGCGCGGCGGACGGCAGCGGGATGTCCTGGGGAATCGGGACCGCCTGGACGGCCTTCACCAACGTGCGTTCCGCGAAGGCTGAGTTGGACGCGAACTGGTACAGCGGTTGCCCGCCCCGCGCGAACGGCTGCTGCGGCATCCCGATCGCCTTTCGGCACATCGTCGGGCGTCCCCGGTCGCACTCGGCGCACGCACCGCAGTTGGCGAGCGTGGACAGCGACACATGGTCCCCGGGCCGGACGTGGGTGACGCCCGCACCCACCGCCTCGACGACCCCCGCGCCCTCATGGCCCAGCACCACGGGTACGGGGAAGGGTATGGTCCCGTCCACCACGGAGAGGTCACTGTGGCAGAGTCCGGCCGCGGAGATCGCGACCCGTACCTCGCCGGGTCCTGGATCCCGTATCTCCAGATCGTCCACGACCTGAGTCCGCTTCCCGTCGAAGATCACGCCCCGCATCACGCCCTGCAACGAGCCCTGCGTCACGCCACTCATCGCGTCACTCAGCCTTTCGGTTCTCTCGGCAGGCCGAGCACGCGCTCGGCGATGATGGTGCGCTGGATCTCGTCCGAGCCGCCATAGATGGTGTCGGCCCGGCTGAACAGGAACAGGTGCTGGAACGCGTCGAGTTCGTACGGCGCCGTCGGCGACCAGTCCACGGGCCCGGTCGCGGCTTCGGGACCCCGTATCTGCACCGCGAGTTCGCCGAGCCGTTGGTGCCAGCGGCCCCACAGCAGTTTGGCGACGCTGGGAGCGCCCGCGTCGCCACAACCACCCAGGGTCCGCAGGGCGTTCCAGCGCATCGCGCGGAGCTCGGCCCACTGGCGTACGAGGCGGTCACGTACGACGGGATCGGCGGCGGCGCCGTTCGCGACGGCCGTCTCCACCACCCGCCCCAGCTCCCTCGCGAACCCGATCTGTTGGGCCAGCGTGGAGACGCCGCGCTCGTAGCCGAGGAGGCTCATGGCCACGCGCCAGCCGTTTCCCTCGCCGCCGACGACGTGCTCCGCGCGCGCCTCGGCTCCGTCGAAGAAGACCTCGTTGAACTCGCTCGTACCGGTGAGCTGGCGGATCGGACGGACCTCGATACGGCCCGGCTGGTCCATCGGGAGGAGGAGAAAGGACAGGCCGTGGTGGCGGGTCGACTCCGGTCGCGTCCGGGCCAGGACGAAGCACCAGTGCGCCTCGTGGGCGAGGGAGGTCCAGATCTTCTGGCCGGTGACGCGGTACGTGTCTCCTTCCAGCAGCGCGGTGGTGCGCAGGCCCGCCAGGTCCGAGCCCGCGCCGGGCTCGCTGTAGCCCTGACACCACAGTTCCTCGCCGCGGGCGACGGGGGGCAGGAAGCGGGCCTTCTGCTCCGGTGTCCCGTGCGCGATGAGGGTGGGGGCCAACAGGTTCTCGCCGATGTGCCCCGAGCGGGCGGGCGCCTTCGAACGGGCGTACTCCTCGGCCCAGACGACCTGTTGGGTCAGGCTCGCCCGCCGGTTCCCGTACCCGTCCTCACCCCACCCGAGGCCGATCCAGCCGCCGCGGCCCAGCTCCCGCTCCCAGTCCTGCCGGGCCCCCGGGCCATCATCGAGATGCGCCGTCAGCCAGTCCCGCGCCGCTCGCCGGAAGACCTCGTCCTCGGCATCGAATCCGAACTCCACGCGATTCCCCTCCCGCCCCGCCCGCACCACGGCACCCTCACGCGTTCGGTCGCGACTTCTCCGCCGCCGCCCGCGCCATCGCCTCCACCTGCTCCAGCAACGGCATCGGATCCACCCCCACCGTCCCCGGCAGGAAGTCCGCGATCCGCTCCGGAGTCCAAGGGCCCTCCGCGTACCCCGCTCGCAGCTCCCGCGGCTGCGCCCACACCGCGATCTTCGGCCCGGCGATCGTGTAGACCTGCCCGGTGATCCGCTCCTTTCGGGCGCGGTCCGACAGCAGGTAGACCACCAGTGCGGCCACGTCCTCCGGTTCGCCGATCTCCTTGAGCTCCATGGGGACGTTCGCCGACATCCGCGTACGGGCGACCGGTGCCACCGCGTTCGCCGTCACCCCGTACTTGTGCAGCCCGAGCGCCGCGCTCCGCACCAGCGAGATGATCCCGCCCTTGGCGGCGCTGTAGTTGGCCTGCGCGACCGAGCCCTGGTGATTGCCGCTGGTGAAGCCGATCAGGGTGCCCGAACCCTGCTTGCGCATGACCGCCGAAGCCGCCCGGAAGACCGTGAACGTGCCCTTCAGGTGGGTCGCGACGACCGGGTCCCACTCCTGTTCGGACATGTTGAAGAGCATCCGCTCGCGCAGAATGCCGGCCACGCACACCACTCCGTCGATGCGCCCGTACGACGTCAGCGCCGCGTCGACGACCCGCTGCCCGCCCGCCATCGTCGAGATGTCGTCGGCCACCGCGACCGCTTCCCCGCCTGCCGCCTCGATCTCCTTGACCACGGCGTCGGCGATGGAACTCGTCGGCTCGGCACCCTCGACGGACACCCCGTAGTCGTTGACGACGACGCGCGCCCCCTGCGCCGCGGCGGCGAGGGCGACGGCGCGGCCGATTCCCCGGCCCGCCCCCGTCACGGCAATGACCTTGCCTGCCAAGAAGTTCCCCATGCCTGGCCCCTTCCCGCAGTTTCTGACGGTCCGTTAGATTCGATCCGACTCAGATTCTACGACCCGTCAGATGCCTGGAGACAAGCCCCGGGGAGGACTCATGTCACTGCCGACGCTCCGTCCGGAGTTCCACGACATCGCCAAGCGCGTGAACAACTGGGGGCGCTGGGGGGCCGATGACGAGATCGGGACCCTGAATCTCATCACCGACGAGGTCGTGCGCGAGGCGGCGGCGAGCGTGCGCACGGGCCGCCGCGTCCCCCTCGCGCTCCCTCTCCAGCAGGACGGGGTCCAGACCGGGATGATCCCCGGTCGGGTCAATCCGCTGCATGTCATGGTGCAGATCAACCAGGAGATCTTCGGACCCGGCACCGTCGCGTGCAGCGACGACGCGGTGACCCTGGGCCTCCAGGCGGCCACCCACTGGGACGCGCTCACCCATGTCTCGCACTCCGGGAAGCTCTACAACGGGCGCCCGGCCGACACGATCACCCCGCACGGCGGCGCCGAGTTCAGCGGAATCGACAAGCCCCGGCACATCGTCTCGCGGGGCGTACTGCTCGACGTCGCCCGCGCCCGTGGGGCCGACCGACTCGACGGCGGGTACGCCGTGACCCCCGAGGACCTGGACGCGGCGGAGGAGTTGGCGGGCACGCGCGTGCGCCCCGGGGACATCGTGCTCGTACGGACCGGGCAGATGCAGGTCTATCTGGCGGGCGACAAGCACGCGTACGCGTATCCGTCGCCCGGACTGTCGATCCGCACGCCCGAGTGGTTCCACGCGCGCGATGTCGCGGCCGTCGCGAACGACACCCTCACCTTTGAGGTCTTTCCTCCTGAAATCGAGAATCTGTGGCTGCCCGTGCACGCGCTCGATCTGGTCGAGATGGGGATGCTGCAGGGCCAGAACTGGAATCTCGAAGAGTTGTCCACAGCCTGTGGACAAGAGAAGCGCTACGCGTTCCTCCTGTCGGCGATGCCCGAACCCTTCGTGGGCGGCACGGGAACCCCCGTGGCGCCGGTCGCCATCCTCTGAGGCGAACCCCCCTCATCAGGTCGGCCGGCGGCGCGCCACTGCCCGCCCCGAGCACGGCACCGCGCACCACCGGCCGGTTCCGGCGCATCCACCCTGCTCCCTCTGACCCCGGTAGGAGCTGACGCCGAATCACGACCCGCATTCGCCGAGGATCCCCGTCACCGGAACCCTCGCCGTCCCCTCGCGGCGAATCGCTGAACACAAGCGTGATCAAACGGACACGCCACGTCAACACCCGTTCGGTGATTCATCACTTACGACCGATTTGTGAAGGCGCGCACAGAAGCACACCCCGGCGCACTCAGTCCTTCCCAAGGTCACGGAAACGGAATTCGTGCATAGATGCACGAACTCGAGAACAACTGCCGCGAACAAGAACCGGGAACAGGGACCTGGGCGGCCGCAAAAACCTAGACGGCCTCGTACGCCTCGTACGCGAAATCCCCGTACGTCGAGGTCGTATACACGGCCTCCGTCGTCGCACCCGGTGTACAGCGGTCCACCTCGCACCAGATGCTCTTGCCGGCACCCTCGAGGTTCCAGCCCCAGCGGTCCGCGAGGCCGTCGACCAGTTCCAGGCCGCGCCCGTTCGTCTCGTCGCCGTCGGCATGCCGGGGCGTCGGGGGGCAGGCGCTGGAGTCGGCCACCTCCAGGCGGACGGTGCCGACGGTCTCGCCGGGAACACCCGGCAGAGTCAGCCGCAGCACGGCCGGACAGCCGGTGTGCACCACGGCGTTGGTGACGAGTTCGGAGACGAGCAGGATCAGCGTCTCGGCGAGCGGTTCATCGGCTTCTATCCCGGACCCGGCGAGCCGTGAACGGGCCCATCGCCGGGCTCGCCCCACCTCCGCGGGGTCGGGCCGGATCTCCAGCTGCACTTGAAGCACCTGCACCGCTCACACCATCCGAACCGGCGGACACATCGCCTCGCGCCTCACGAGGGCCACGATTGTGGCCATGACCTGCATGACCAGAACCAGGGTCACGGAACGTGATTCCCTTGAGAGACAGCATGGTTGACGTACAGTCACCCCAACAAGCGCTTCGGGCATATTCCAGCGCGAAGAAGTACGCGTGCGGCATACTGTGCGACGCTCGCCATAGGGAGTCGAACAGGCGATCGCGGGAGCCCGCACCGCCTTGCGAGCGGCGCGCATCGCCGGATCCGGCGCGGCCTCAGAGGCAACACCGGGATGGCTCAGTCTCGGAACCACTCGCATCCCACACAAGGTACCGGAGCCCGACGCCGACTCCGGGCCGTGACAAGTCACGCCTAGGACACAACCCGATATCAACGCTCCGTAATTCCGGTATGCCACGATCCGCGACATTCATTTCGCCCGCTTCCGGACCGTGCCTGCACAGAGCCCTATTGGGCCGTTCCGGCCAACAGGTCGGCCGCCAACAAATCCTCACTCTCCGTGTTCGAACCTCCACGCTGGGTCCGCACCCACGCGCGCTTCAGATACAGATGGACATCGGACTCCCAGGTGAAGCCCATGCCGCCGTGCACCTGGAGGCAGTCGCGGGCGCCGCGCACGGCGGCCTCGTCGGCGAGCAGGCGGGCCGCCGCGACGTCCAGCGGGTCGGCGGTCACGGCGGCCGCGTAGACCGCGGCGCGTGCCACCTCCACCCGCACCAGCATCCGCGCGCACAGATGCTGCACCGCCTGGAAGGCCCCGATCGGCCGCCCGAACTGCTCGCGCGTCCGGGCGTGTTGCACCGCCGTCTCGCAGGTACGGGCAGCGGTACCGAGCTGTTCGGCGGCGGTGAGGAGGGAGGTGAGGAGTACGTCCGTGGGGGCGGCCGTGACGGAGACGGACTCCCTGTGCGGTGCGGCCACCGGCACCCGGTGCAGCGGCGTCAGCGGGTCGACCGACCGCAACGGCTCGGCACCGACCACATCTCCTCGTACGACACCCGCGTCTCGTACGACATCCCCGTCCCGTACGACACCCCCGTCCCGTACCTCACCCACCCCTCGTACGACATCCGCCTCCTGCAGCCACTCCACCAGCCCCCCGCCGTCGACGGCCGTCACCACGGCCTCCCCGGTCGCCGCCCCGGCCACCACGCCCGCGGCGAGATGAGTGGCGATGAGGGGACCGGGCAGCAGTACCCGCCCCGCCTCCTCGAAGGCCAACACCGCTTCCGGGAGGCCGAGTCCGACGCCGCCGTCCGCCTCCGGCAGCCGCAGCGCGAAGAACCCCGCCTCGCCGAGCTCGCGCCACAGCGCCCGGTCGACGCGCGGGCGCCCGTGATGCCCGTCGCGCACGGCGGCGCGCAGCTGTTCGGGGCCGAACCGCGCGGTCAGCAGCTCGCGCACGCCCGCCCGCAACGCCCGCTGGTCGTCATTGGGTTGGAAGTCCACGGAGAGAACGTCACCGCCCCTTCGGCAGGCCCAGGATCCGCTCGGCCACGATGTTGTGCTGGATCTGCGAGGTGCCGGCCGCGATGGTGTACGACAGGGAGCTGAGTCGGTCGAGGGTCCACTCCCGGCCGAGGTCGAGGGATTCGGGGCCGAGCACCTCGGCGGCGGCGTCGTACAGCTCCTGCCGCGCCTGCGAGTACCGGAGCTTGAAGACCGACCCGCCGACGCCCGGAACTCCCCCCGTCCGCTGCGACTCACTGACGTTCCACTGCGTGAGCCGCCACAGCGCGCGGAACTCGGCGTTGAGCCTGCCCAGCCACCGCCGTAGCGCCGCGTCGTCCCAGCGGCCGTTCCTCCGCGCCTCACGGGCGACCTCGCCCAGCACGCGTCGGCAGGCGACGACTTCGCCGACGAAGGCGGTACCGCGCTCGTACGACAAGGTCACCATCGTCACCCGCCAGCCGTCGTTCTCCGCGCCGACCCGGTGGGCGACCGGCACCCGCACCTCGTCGAGGAAGACCTCCGCGAACTCGGTCGAGCCCGCGAGCGTACGCAGCGGACGGACCGTGATCCCCGGCGCGTCCATGGGCATCGCGAGCCACGTGATGCCGCGGTGTTTCGGGGCGGCCGGGTCGGTGCGGACCAGCAGTTCGCACCAGTCGGCGACCTCGGCGTGGGAGGTCCAGATTTTGGACCCACTGACCACGTAGTGGTCGCCGTCCCGCCACGCGCGCGTGCGCAGTGCCGCGAGGTCCGAGCCGGCGTCCGGCTCGCTGAACCCCTGGCACCACACCTCCTCGCCGCGCAGCACGGGCGGCAGCCAGCGCGCCCGCTGTTCGGGGCTCCCCTCGGCGGCGATGGTCGGCCCGGCGTGCAGCAGCCCGACGAAATTGGCCCCTACGTAGGGGGCGCCCGCGTTTTCCGTCTCCTCCAGATAGATGAGGTGCTGGGTGGGGGTGGCTCCCCGGCCGCCCGCGTCGACGGGCCAGTGCAGCCCCGCGTACCCGGCGTCGTACAGCATCCGCTGCCACCCGAGGTCGTACGCCCGCCTGCCCGGCCAGTCGTCCGGGGTCGGCTTCGGGGGCAGCGAAGGGAGCACCTTGGCGAGCCACTCCCGCAGCCGCGCCCGGAACTCCTCCTCTTCAGGCGTGTACGCGAGGTCCACTACAGGTCACGGTCCAGATCCAGGTCCAGCATGCGGATGGCGTTGCCCCGCATCAGCTTGTGGATCGTCTCGTCGTCCAGGCCCTTCACATGGTCGAGGGCGACTTCCTTGGTGTGCGGGAAGGTCGAGTCGACGTGCGGGTAGTCGGTCTCGAAGGTCGCGTTGTCCCGTCCCACCACGTCCAGGGACGCGACGCCGTGCTTGTCGCGGAAGAAGCAGCAGAAGATCTGCCGGTAGTAGTACGTCGACGGGGGCTCGGGGATGAGGTCGCGCACCCCGCCCCAGGCGCGGTGCTCCTCCCAGACGTCGTCGGCGCGCTCCAGGGCGTACGGGATCCAGCCCATCTGTCCTTCGGAGTAGGCGAGTTTGAGGCGCGGGAACTTCACCAGGACACCGCTGAACAGGAAGTCCATCATCGAGGCCATCGCGTTGTTGAAGGACAGCGAGGCCTGGACGGCGGGCGGGGCGTCCGGGGAGGCGGCCGGCATCTGGGAGCTGCTGCCGATGTGCATGTTCACGACCGTGCCGGTCTCCTGGCAGATCGCGAAGAAGGGGTCCCAGTAGCCGGAGTGGATGGAGGGCAGCCCCAGGTAGGTGGGGATCTCCGAGAAGGTCACGGCCTTCACGCCCCGGGCCGCGTTGCGCCGGATCTCGGCGACCGCCAGGTCGATGTCCCACAGCGGGATCAGGCACAGCGGGATCAGCCGGCCGCCGCTGTCGCCGCACCACTCCTCGACCATCCAGTCGTTGTACGCGCGTACGCAGGCCAGAGCCACTTCCTTGTCGTGCGCCTCGGCGAAGGTCTGCCCGCAGAAGCGGGGGAAGGTCGGGAAGCAGAGGCTGGCCTCGACGTGGTTGAGGTCCATGTCCTTGAGGCGCTCGACGGGGTCCCAGCAGCCGCGCCGCATCTCCGCGCGCGTGATGCCCTCCAGCGTCATCTCGTCGCGGTCGAAGCCGACGGCGGCGATGTTGCGCTTGTACGGGAACTTGAGGTCCTCGTAGATCCACCAGTCGGTGGGCGGACCGTCCGGGTCCATCGTGATGCGGTACTTGCCGGCGACGTAGGCAAGCTCGCCGATCCCGGCCGTGAGGGGCTTCGGCCCACGGTCGCGGTACTTGCTCGGCAGCCAGGTGTCGAAGAGGTGCGCGGGCTCGATCACATGATCGTCGACGCTGACGATCCGCGGCAGTTCCGTCATGAGTGGCCTCCGCCTGGGCTGCGTATCCGCACGCGTGCCCGATCTGAATCTGATGACCCGTCAGAAAGGTGTCACAAAGGAGGCTAGCTCCGCACCCCTGGACCGACAAGGCGGTGCGGCCTACGCTCTGGCCAATATCTGACTGCCCGTCAGCTGAGGTTGACCACAGGGGGCCGCCGTGAAGGACACCGACACCGACACCGCCCACGCTCTGGGCGCATCACGCACCCTCTGGGAACTGGTCGCCCGCCGCGCCGACCTCACCCCCGACCGGCCCGTCCTCCTCCAGGACGACCGCTCCCTGACCTTCGGCGCGCTGCGCGAGCGCGCCGAGCGGGTGGCGGCCGGCCTGTACGACATGGGCGTACGCCCCGGCACGGTGGTCGCCTGGCAGCTGCCCACCCGCATCGAGACCGCGCTGCTGTCCTTCGCGCTGGCCCGCCTCGGGGCCGTGCAGTCGCCGGTCATCCCCTTCTACCGGGACCACGAAGTCGGATTCGCGGTCCGGGAGTCCAAGGCGGAGTACTTCGCCGTGCCGGGCGAGTGGCGGGGCTTCGACCACACGGCGATGGCCCGGCGGCTTGGTGCGAAGGGGGTGTTCGAGGCGTACGACGTCCTGCCGGACGGTGATCCCGCCGTACTCCCCGGTCCGCCCTCCGACGGCACCTCGGTCCGCTGGATCTACTGGACCTCGGGCACCACCTCCGACCCCAAGGGCGTCCTGCACACGGACCGCTCCCTCATCGCGGGCGGCTCGTGCCTCGCGCACGCGCTGCGGCTCTCGGCCGACGACGTGGGCTCGATCGCCTTCCCGTACGCGCACATCGGCGGGCCCGACTACCTGGTGATGCTGCTGCTGTACGGCTTCCCCGCGGTGATGTTCGAGCACTTCGCGCTGCCGGACGCGCTGGAGGGATACCGGAAGCACGGGGTGACGGTGGCGGGCGGTTCGACGGCCTTCTACTCGATGTTCCTCGCCGAGCAGCGCAAGCGGCCGCAGGAGCGGGTCATCCCCACGCTGCGGCTGCTGGCGGGGGGTGGCGCTCCCAAGCCGCCCGAGGTCTACCACTCCGTCGTACGCGAGATGGGCGTGCAGCTCACCCATGGGTACGGGATGACCGAGGTCCCGATGATCACGATGGGGGCGCCGGACGACACGGTCGAGAACCTGGCGACGACGGAGGGGCGGCCGCCGGAGGAGATGGAGATACGGATCGTGGACGGGGAGGTGCGGTTGCGCGGGGAAGCGGTCTGTCAGGGGTATCTGGATCCGGCGCAGACCGCCGAGGCCTTCGACGCGGACGGGTTCCTGATCACGGGTGATGTGGGACACCTGACGGAGAGCGGGCACCTCGTCCTCACCGGTCGCCTGAAGGACGTCATCATCCGCAAGGGCGAGAACATCTCGGCGAAGGAGATCGAGGATCTGCTGCACCGGCACCCGGCCGTCTCGGACGTCGCGGTGATCGGGCTGCCGGACGCCGAGCGCGGCGAGCGGGTCTGCGCGGTGGTCGAGCAGCCGCCGGACGCCGACGCGCTGACCCTGCCCGCCGTGACGTCCTACCTGCGCGCGGCAGGCCTCTCCGTACACAAACTGCCGGAACAGCTGGAGGTCTTGGACGCCCTCCCCCGCAACGAGACCTTACGGAAGGTACTCAAGTACAGGCTTAGGGAGCGGTTTTCGGGGGGTGCGGGGGGCGCGGGGCGCGAGGACGTCCGGTAGGCCCGGCGCCGGAAACGTCGGGAGGCCGCAAAGGGGCCGGGAAGCCCGGAGCCCGCGAGGCCGCGAGGCCGCGAGGCCGCGAGGCCGCGAGGCCAGGGAAGCCATACGGCTCGGGAGTTGCCCGTACTTCGGGGAGTCCGGGCACCCCCGAAAGCCCAAACACTGCGGAACCCGAGCCTTCCGAAGCTTCGGAAGGCCTGCGGAGCCCGGGGTGCGGGGAGCCTGGGTCGCGGAGGCCCCGGCAACCCAGGTCGCAGAGACCCCGGCAACCCAGGTCTCGGAAAGCCCGCGAACCCGGAGGACTCGAGAACCCGGAAAGCCCGGCGGGAGTAGAGGTTACGGGGGGGATCGGGGGCCGGGCCCCTACTCCGGGACCGTGAAGTAGCGGGCGAACGCGGCCACGATCTCCGCTTCGCCGATTCGGCCGTCGGCGTCCGTGTCGAGGGCCGCGGCCGCCGCGGCGGCGACGTCGTCGCGTACGCCCAGGGCCTCGAGTACGCGCACGGTCTCCTCGACGGTGGCCGCGCCGTCCCCGTCGGTGTCCGCGACGGCGAGGGCCGCGTGCAGGAAGGGGCGGGCGATCTCCCCGAAGCCGTCCGGGTTGTCGTGCAGCCGCTTCACGGCCCCGCTGACGAACTCCTCACGGGTGATCCGCTGGTCTCCGTCCCGGTCCGCTATCCCGGCCATGCCCTGCCAGAAGGCCTCCGCGCCGATGTACAGGGCCTGGCCCTTGTCCGACCGGGCGGTGGTACCGAATGCGGCGAGGACCGCCTTCGCCGCGGCGTTGAAGTCCTCCCGGTCGATGTAACCGTTGCCGTCCTGGTCGAAGCCGGCGAACCGCCTGGCGATCCTGCGTTCGTACTCGATGCTGACCATGTCTTTCGGGCCTGCCTTACGTCACGTGGGGTGCATCTGGCACGGAGCGTACGACGACCGGGGCCACCACGGAGCGGGAAAACGACGCTTGCGCCAAGACCGGAGGAATTCTGCGACAACGATGTGGCCGCGACGTGACGTTGCCCGGCCGCGGACGTGACGCCGATCACGCCGACAGAGGACTCGCCTCCTCGTCGACGGCCGAGGAGATGTCCGGATAGACGTCGAAGAGACGGCGGACGCCCAGGGCGGCGAGGACGCGGTTGACGTGGGAGGCGTCGGTGACGCTCTGGGCCGGCAGGATCAGCCGCAGGCGGCCCTGGCAGGAGCGGACCAGGCGGCGGGTGGCGATCAGGACGCCGACGCCGCTGGAGTCGCAGAAGAAGACCTCGGAGAGGTCGAGGACGAGACTGCGGCGGCCCTCCGCCACCGCGTCGTGCACCCGCTGGCGCAGCACGGGCGATGTCACCAGATCCATCTCGCCGGACACCTGGAGCACCGCCCACTCGCCCTCTTCGCCGTCGGTCACCTTGAGCGCCACTGCCACGCCTCTCGCTCGCCTTGCTCGCCGGAAACGGAAGGAGTTCCTACGCTTCCTTTCAGCGCGGCTGCCCCGCCGTCGTTCCATGAAACACCGGTTGGGGACCGATGAAACGTCGGTCTACGGTCGAAAATGCTGGACGAGCGAGCGATTTCGGTCGCTTACTGGTCACATGCGGAACGATTCGATCGAACCTAGGGGGGCAAGTGATGGGCTTCTACCACCAGCGCCCCGCCCAGGGGCGCACATTGACGTAAAGGGGCGTGCGCTCTCACACGTGCCGACTACATTCAAGACTGCAGTGCACACACGCTGAACAGGTACAGCCAGCGGTAGAAGAGGGACAGGCGCCGGGCACGAGCAGGGGTGAGGGGTGAGGGGGCCGCATGGCGAAGAAGGACGCACCGCCCCGCTGGGACCGCAAGATGCAGCAGCGGCTCGCACGCGGGGAGGCGGCGGCGCTCGGTGAGCTCTACGACCGGTTCGCCTCGCTCGTACACGGCCTCGCCCACCGCGTACTCGGCGACGAGCGCGCCGCCGACAGCATCACCCGCGAGGTGTTCGCCCACGTCTGGGAGAACCCGGAGTCGTACGACCCGAAGCAGGGCCCCCTGCGCTCCTGGGTCGCCACGCTGGCCCACCGGCTCGCCGTGCAGCGGCTGCGTGTGACCGAGACCGCCGCGCTCGCCCGGGACGGCGGAGGCACCACCGAGGAGTTGGAGCGCAAGGTGCGCAGCGCGTCCGTGGCCGCCCGCGCGGACTACATCGTCACGTCCATGCCCACCCCCCTGCGGGCCGCCCTGGAGCTGGCGTACTTCCAGCGCCGCGACTACCGACAGGCCGCCACCGACCTCGGCGTCACCGAGGACGAGGCCCGCCGTCGGCTCCGCCTCGGCCTCCAACTGCTGTCCACCGCCCACGACGCCGGGCCCACCGGAGCACCGCCCGAATACGGAGGTGCGCGGTGAAGGGAGGAGCGGACCGGTTCGAGGCGTTCGACGAGCACGAGGAGCCTCCCGAGAAGCACGAGAAGCACGAGAAGTACGAGGGGAAGGACGGGGACGACGAGGAGACGGGCGTCGACGAGAGTGACGTAGCCCCCAAGGGGTCCGGGGCTGCGCCCGAGGGAGGCTCGGGCCGTGGCCCCGGCGGGCCCGAGGGCGGAGGCGCCGGGGAGCCCGCCGATCCGGGGCGGCCGCCGCGCATACCCACGCCGCGCCTCTCCGTCGAGGACACCGGGCTGCCGCTGCCCGAACCGACCCCCGCCCCGGCCCCCGAACGCGCGCCGCTCGTCCTCGAGCACCGGGTACTGAAGGCACTGCTCGGCGCCTGGGCGCTGGCCGCCTGTTCGACGCAGGAGACCGCAGCGGTCGAGGAGCACCTCGGGGACTGCGGCTCCTGCGCGGACGAGGCGCTGCGGCTGCGCGAGGCGGTCGGACTGCTGCACCCGCCGGAGAGCCTCGATCTCGACCCGACGCTGCGCACCCGGGTCCTGGAGAGCTGCCTCGACCGGCGGCCGCCGCGGATCCCGGTGCCCGAGTGGGCAGCCGCCTACGACGCGGAGACCGCGCGGCTCGACGCGCTGCTGCAGGACATAGGCGATGCCGAGTGGCACGCGCCCGTGCGACTGCGCTGGTTCGAGGGCAACGAGCCCACCAGCCGTCGCACGACCGTCGCCGGGGTCATCGCGCATCTGCTCACCGTGGACGGGCTGGTCGGCGTCGCACTGGGCCTGGAGGACCCGCTCGGTGCCGCGGCCGCGAAGGACCCGACGCCGAAGGACGCGACCCCCTCGGGGCGCACCGAGGCCTACTGGCGTACCTCGCACTTCCCTCCCACCCGGGCTGTGCGCGGGCCCTGGCGGGAGCAGAGCCACCACATCATCCGGACGGTGTCGTTCGCGGGCGGAGGCTCCGGGCGGCTCGCCGTGTCGTACGGCGGCTTCGAGCTGCCGCTGCGTGACTCGATGCTGGACCGCGCCTTCGAGTGCTGGGTCCACGCGGGGGACATCGCGGACGCGGTGGACTATCCGTACGAGCCGCCGGCGCCGCGCCATCTGCACCGGATGATCGATCTGGCGGCGCGGATGCTGCCCGGCTCGCTCGCCGAGCGCCGCCGGGCAGGGCTGTCGGCTCCGCCGCCGCGTCGTCTCGTCGCGGCGGGCGCGCCGGGGCGCAGCCTGCGTCTGGAGATCGAGGGGTTCGGGGGAGGCGACTGGCTCATCCCGCTCGACGCTCCTGGCGCCGTCGCCTCCGCCGAGCACGAGGTCGCGCATGTCGCGCTGGACGGCGTGGAGTTCTGTCGCCTGGCGGCGGGACATGTGTCGCCCGAGGAGGCGGCCGCCGGGCAGGACGGGGACCGGGAGGCGATCAGGGATGTGCTGTTCGCCGCGGCGTCGTTGAGCCGGATGTAGGTTGCCGCCCGCCGATCCCGTTGCCCGGCGCGCGGGCGGGGCGGGAGCGGGCGGGCGCACCTGGGGGCGGAGCCCCCAGGGACATGACCGTCCTCGCTACGCGAAGATCACCGTGCGTCGCCCGTTCAGCAGGATGCGGCGCTCCGCGTGCCACTTCACCGCGCGCGCCAGCGCCTGGCACTCCACGTCGCGGCCGATGGCGACGAGCTGGTCGGGGGTGACGCCGTGGGCGACGCGCTCGACCTCCTGCTCGATGATCGGGCCCTCGTCGAGGTCGGCCGTGACGTAGTGGGCGGTGGCGCCGATGAGCTTGACGCCCCGGGCGTGCGCCTGGTGGTACGGCTTGGCGCCCTTGAAGCTCGGCAGGAAGGAGTGGTGGATGTTGATGATCCGGCCGCTGAGCTGCTTGCACAGGTCGTCGGAGAGCACCTGCATGTAGCGGGCCAGGACGACGAGTTCCACCTGCTCCGCGCGGACCAGCTCCAGGAGCTGCGCCTCGGCCTCGGCCTTCGTGTCCTTCGTCACCGGAATGTGGTGGAAGGGGATGTCGTACGACGCCACGAGCTCGGCGAATTCCGTGTGGTTGGACACCACGGCCGCGATCTCGACGGGCAGCGCTCCGGTCCGCGCGCGGAACAGCAGGTCGTTCAGGCAGTGGCCGAACTTGCTGACCATCAGCACGATCCGCATCTTGTCCTCGGCCCGGTGGATCTGCCAGTCCATGTGGAAGGAGTCACCGATCGCCGCGAAGCTCGCGCGCAGCTTGTCCAGGGTCACCGGCGCCTCCGCCGAGAAGTGGACGCGCATGAAGAACAGTCCCGTGTCGTGGTCGCCGAACTGCTGACTGTCCTCGATGTTGCAGCCGGTCATGAAGAGGTAGCTCGAGACGGCGTGCACGATTCCCTGCTTGTCCGGGCAGGAGAGCGTGAGGACGTACTGCTCGGCGGGCCCGGCGGCGCGGACGGACTGCTCATTCATGCAGGACAGGGTCCCATATCCGGGTCGCCCGACGGGTAGCCGTCCCGCCACACGGACCCCGGAATGGACACAGCCGACACAATGGACACCGCCGACACGGCCGACCTGTCCGAAGCGTCCGGCACACCCGCACCGACCCGCACGAGCCCCTTACGCGGACCGCGTCATGATCCGCAGCACGTCCAGCGTCCGCGGCGGTACGTCCGCATCGTCCCCGTCGCTCACGGCCAGACGTACATGCGCGTCCCGCGCCGCCCGTACCGCCTCCGGCCATGCCTCGTGGTTGAGGTACGCCGAGACGGGCGCGTCGGGCCCGACCTGGTGCATGATCCGCAGGACGCGCAGCACGGCGCTGTCGACGAGGGCCGCTTCCTGGGAGTCCCGGAATATCGTGCCGACGTATTTCTCGGCCGACCAGTTGTCCAGCCAGGTGTCCTCGACCAGACGGTACACGGCGTCGGTGACGTCGCCGTAGCCGTCGATTCCGGCGAGCCAGACGTCGCGCTGGAAGGCGGGGTCGGAAAGCATGTGCAGCGCGGAGCGCACATTGCTGCGCCAGCGCCACCACGGCATGTCATTCAGTGGCATGTCGCCCATGGTGGATGAGCGACGGCCGCGACGGGAAGAGTTCTCCGAACCTTGCACAGTCGTCGATCGTACGTTCCCTGTGAAAAAACAGATCATCACCCCCCGCAATTCACCTCTACGTCACCTCGCGTTGACCACGGGTCACTCCCGGGTTAGTGATGTGGGGGAATCGTGCGGGTCTATGACCGGCAGGCAACGCACCAGTAGCACCTTGTCCAAACTCTCCCCGCGTGTGAGGGCCGCGCTGCTGTCCGCGGGCGCGCTGGCCGCGTGTGCGTCGATCGCCGTCGGATGCGGTGTCATCCCTGGTGCCACGGGGGGCTCCGGGGACGACCCCATCACTGTGATGACCTGGGCGCCGCAGGGGACCGCGGCGACCAACAAGCCCGGCATGCCCGCCATGGCGCAGGCCTATGCGCGCTGGGTCAACACGCACGGCGGCCTCAACGGCCACAAGCTCAACGTCCTCATCTGCAACGACCGCAACGACACCGTGTTCGCCGCGAAGTGCGCCCGGCGCGCGGCCAGCGAGAACGTGGTCGCGGTGGTCGGCTCGTACAGCCAGCACGGCCGCTCGTTCCTCGCCCCGCTCGAGGCCGCCGGCATCCCGTACATCGGCGGCTACGGCGTCACCGAGGACGAGTTCACCAGCCCGCTCTCCTATCCGATCAACGGCGGCGACCCCGCCCTGCTGGCCGGTCTCGGGGAGCAGCTCGGCGGCAAGTGCGGCCCGGTGGCGCTCATCCGCCCCGACACCGTCGCCGGCGACCAGCTCCCGGTCCTGCTCGACTCCGGTCTGAAGGCGAAGGGCCACACGTCCGCCACGGACCAGCGGGCCGCCGAGGACGCCACCGAGTACTCCGGGCAGACGCAGCTGGCGCTCGACCGCGCGACCTCCGACACGCTGAACAAGGGCTGTGTGGTGCCGGCGCTCGGGGACCGCACGAGCACCTTCATGGACTCCTTCCGGCGCGCCCGCCAGGACTATCCGACGGTGGGTACGGGCACGGTGCTGGGCAGCATCGACCAGCCGCAGATCAATGCCAGCGGCGGCAAGTCGAGCCCGTACGAAGGCTCGTACGTCACCGGCTGGTACCCGGCGGCAAGCGACCCGAGCTGGGACCCGATGCGCGAGGTGATCAAGGAGAAGGCCTTCGGCGACAACCGGATCGACCCCGCGGACCCCGGCGTGCAGACCACCTGGATCGCGTACAACGTGCTCAAGGCGGTCGTCACGTCGATCGGAGACGGCGAGGTGACCGAGCTCACGATCCGCCAGGCCCTCGACGACGGTCTCAGGGTGAACACGGGCGGGCTCACGCCGACGCTCAGCTGGCGCTACGAGGACCTGATCGCGGCCGTCGACTTCCCGCGCCTGGTCAACGCCAACGTCACCTTCCAGGTCGTACGCCAGGGTCAACTGGTGGCGGCGCGACGAGGGTTCGTCAACGTGTCGAAGACACTGGAGAGCGCCGGCTGACGGCGCGGACCGGGGCCCAGGAGGGCCGCCGGACCGCGACGGCTCACAGCTGGATCGGCGTGCGCTGCGTCAGTCCGTACGTCGACGCGATGGAGTTCCACAGCTTCGCGGCCTTCGCCTTCTGCGTGCTCGCGATACCGCTCGCCGCGTTGCCCGCCTGGGTCTGGCCCGTGGTGCGGGCCTGGCCCTTCCTGCAGCCCTTCTTGCCGCTGGCCTGGTCGGCCCAGGCCGCGTAGTGGTTGTCCGCCGACGCGGACGCCTTCCAGGCGCTGGTCAGCGAGGTGGTCAGCGCGGCGTTGTCCGGGAGCTTGTCGACCGAGAGGGCGGCGAGCCGGGTCACCAGCTCGGTCCGCTGCTTGGCCGCGTCACGCAGATCGGTGGCCGCCTGGGCCAGGTTGTTGCACGCCTTCACGTTCGCCACGGCCTTGACCACCGAGTCGCGGCTGCTGTTGCTGTCCGCCAGGAGCTTGTCCAGCTCGACCGCCTGCGCCTTCGCCGGGTCGACGGACGCCGACGGGGAGTCGTCCGTGGTCGGGGCCGTCGCCGACACGGGCTTGCTGTTGTCGTCCGTGCTGTCGCCACCCCCGCCGCTGCTGAGCAGGGCGCCGGCACCGATGCCGAGCACGGCGATACCGACGCCGACGGCCGCGATCAACGGGACACGCGAGCCGCTGCGGCCACCGCGCCCGCCACCATGCCCGCCACCGTCACCGCTACCGCCGTCGGCCGCGCCACGCCGCGTGGCGGCCCGCCCGCCCGGTGCTCCGGGCATCCCCGGGGCCTGCGGGGACGGCTGCTCGAACCGCGGCAACTGCTGCGTGGACGCGGGCCCCTCCGGCTCGCCCGGCCCGCTGCGGAAGAGGCTGTCGAACTCCGCCGGCGGCTGCCGGTCCGCCGGCGCACCCGGGCGTATCCCGTACGGGGCGGCGCCCGGCTGCGCGGGCACGGGAGGGATGTACTGCGTGGCCTCGGCGTCGGAGTGCGCGGCGGGAGGCAGCGGTCCGGCACCGGTTCCCCCCTGGGGCGCGCGCCCCAGGAACTGCGTCGCGTCCGCGGGCACCTCGGGCGGCAGAGCACCCGGTCCCACCGGCGGTATGTACTGCGTGGCCCCCTCGGCGGGCGCCGCGGCGACGGGCGGCAGGAACTGGGTCGCGCCCTCGTCGGCGGCCGGGACGGGCGGAATGTACTGCGTGGCGCCCTCGTCGGCGGCGGGCGGCAGAGCACCCGGAGCTGCGGCGGGCAGGGAGGCCGCGGACCCTGCGGCGCCGTACGCGTCCGGTGTCTGCGGGAGGCCGTGCCTGGCGTGCCCGGGGCTCTGCGGGAGTGCGTGCCCGGACTGCGGAGGCTGCCCGGCCGCCTGGCCCGGGGCCGCGTACCCGTCGGCAGCGTGCGCGCCCTGCGCCTGCTGCGGAGCAGGGCCATCCTGGCCGCCGTACGAAGGGGCCTGCTGGTCGCCACCGTACGAAGGGGCGGCCTGCTGACCTCCGTATGAGGGGGTCTGCTGTCCCGCGCCGTACGACGGACCCTGCTGCCCCTCGTACGACTGCGGCGGCGCGCCCTCGGCCGGCAGTGGCCCGGCAGCGGGCGCATCCTGCGCACCGTACGTCGGCGGCGGGCCGAAGCCCTGCGGCGGCTGAACCGCGTGCGGGTCCTGCTGCTGGGCCGTGCCCCAGCCCTGTTCGGGGGCCGACGGCGTGGCCCAGCCCTGGGACGACGCGTCGGGGGTGCCCCAGCCCGGGGTGGGGGCGGTGGGCTGGGACGGTTCGGGCGCACCCCAGCTCTGGGTGCCGTTCATGGGCGGTCCCCAGCCGTCACCGGGCTGCGGGGCCGGCGCCGCCGACTGGTCGGGGCCCCACGGCCGGTCCCAGGCCTGGCCGTCCGCGGGGACCGCCGCCGGGACCGCGCGGTCACCCGTCGTGCCCGGCATCAGGGGCGCGCCGCCGTCCGAGGGCAGCACGATGCCTTCGCGCGCGGGGCGCGCCGAGGGCTGCTCGCCCTGTCCACTCTGCGTCACCGGGACTCCTACTAATGGGGGACCTTCGGAACCGTCGGCTCACGCTACCGGGTCCCCACAACCCGGTGCCACGCAGCACAGGACCTGACCTCTGTCCCCTGTGACAGGGGTAACGAATGGGCCCCTTCGTCCGCTGTATCAGCCTCCCCCCACGCCAGACCCCGCCGTTTCCCTCATGTTCACGCCGGCGCACGTCATACGTTCACACCCGCGCCCGCGCCCCTCTCACACCTCCACCGCGCTCCCGGCCGCGCTCACGCCGCCGTCTGCAGATCGAGTCGCGCTCCGAACTCCCGTACCACCGGCTCGTTCCGGTACGGCTCGAGTCGCTGCTGGAAGTCGTCCAGATACTCGGCGCCGCGGTTGGAGCGGAGCGTGCCGAGCAGTTCGACCGCCCGCAGGCCGGTGTGACAGGCCTGCTCCACCTCGCGCTGCTGGACCTGCGCGGTGGCGAGCAGCACATAGCCGATGGCCCGACGGCGGGCCCGCGACTCGGGATGCCCGGCGAGGGACTCCTCGGCACATCGCGCGGCCGCCTCCGCCTGCCCCAGGTCCCGGTGGCAGTGCGCCAGCTCGTCGGCGAGATACGCCTCGTCGAAGTGCGCGATCCACGTCGGGTCGTCCCCGGAGGCCGCGTCGGCGGACTCCAGCGCGGTGATCGCCCGCCCGGACGCCACCTGGGCGGCGTGCGCGTCGCCCAGCAGCGCATGCCCGCGCGCCTCCGCGGCGTGGAACATCGACTCCGCGCGCGGAGTGACCCGCCCACGCGCCCCCTCCTGCGCCGCGCGCGCCAACTGCGCGATCTCACGCGGGTTGCCGAGCTGCGCCGCCAAGTGGCTCATGGACGCGGCGAGCACATACGCGCCGTACCCCCGGTCCCCGGCCGCCTGGGCGAGCCGCAGCGCCTGGATGTAGTACCGCTGCGCGAGGCCTGGCTGCCCGGTGTCGATCGCCATATAGCCGGCGAGTTCCGTCAACCGGGACACCGCGGCGAACAGTTCGCGCCCGACCGCCTCCCGGTAGGAGCCCGCGAGCAGCCCGGAGACGACGCTGTTGAGGTAGTGCACGACGACCGGACGTACATGCCCGCTGCCGTACTGGTGGTCCAGATCCACGAGTGCCTGGGTCATCGCGCGGACCGCCGCCACGTCCGAGAGGCCCACCCGCGGCCCGGCCGCGCGCGCCACCTGCGAGTCCGGCCCGGAGATCAGCCAGTCGCGGCTGGGCTCGACGAGCGCGGAGGCGGCGACGGACGAGCCGGAGAGGAAGTCCCTGCGGCCGACGTCACTGCGCCACAGCTCACACACCTGCTCGATGGCACCGAGGACGGTCGGTGAGAACTGCAGCCCCACACCCGACGCCAGGTTCTTGCCGTTGGCCATGCCGATCTCGTCGATCGTGACCGTACGGCCCAGCTTGCGCCCGAGTGCCTCGGCGATGATCGCCGGAGCGCGTCCACGCGGCTGCTGACCGCGCAGCCAGCGCGCCACCGACGTCTTGTCGTAGCGCAGATCGAGACCGTGCTCCGCACCGCACATGTTGACCCGGCGGGCCAGCCCGGCGTTGGAACAGCCCGCTTCTTGGATGAGCGCCTGCAGCCGTTCGTTCGGCTGCCGCGCGACGAGAGGCCTTGCGGCCATGGCGTACCCCCTGTGGCTGCGGTGCCTGCCCACGCACCGAGTTGATGTGTCCTCATCGGCCGACCCCACCGAAAGAAGTCGGCCATGAAGATCAATGCCCCGCAGACATAACGAAGATGCGGGACATGTGAGGCTTGCCGGGGTAAAGGCGGTTGCCCGGCCCCTTCCTTGGTTACCCCGCCCCCGCTGCCGTTCCCCATGCGCGCCCCCGCCCATGCATCCATGCGCCCCAGGTGCGAAAACGATGCTCCTCCCCCGCGCATATGACGCCCGTAACCCAAGGTGGTCCCCAGAGTTGAGTTCTTCGTGGACAAGACCATCGCGAGGCCCGAGACCGCCCAGATCCCGAAGCAGCGCGGCGAATCGCTGCTGGACACCGCCGTGCGTTATGCCGAGGAGCGCCACTGGGACGTGTCCCCCGGCACCTGGCTGGAAGACGTCGACGGGGTGCAGTGCTGCTCCTGCGGCAAGGCCTCGTGCTCCACTCCCGGCGCACATCCGGCGCGCGAGGACTGGGCGACCCAGGCGACCGGCAGCGCGACCGTTGCGCGCCGCATGTGGTCGAAGCAGCCGACGGCGTCGATCCTGCTGCCCACGGGGCGTACGTTCGACGCGATCGACGTGCCCGAGACGGCCGGCTTCCTCGCGCTCGCCCGCATGGAGCGCATGGAGCTGACGCTCGGGCCGGTCACCTGCACCCCGGACCGGCGCATGCATTTCTTCGTGCTCCCCGGTGCGGCGGCGAAAGTCCCTGATCTCGTGCGCAAGCTGGGCTGGCCGCCGGCCTCGCTCGACCTCGTCACGCTCGGGGAGGGGTCGTATGTGGCGGCTCCGCCGACGCGGTTCGGATCTCGGGGTGCGGTGCAGTGGGCCTGCCGCCCGACTCCGGCGAATCGATGGCTGCCGGATGCGGAGGAATTGATCTCGCCGCTCGCCTATGCGTGCGGGCGGGATCGGTGACGGTGGCTCCGCGCCGTCTTCGTCCGCCGGTTCGCCGTGACTGATCGCGCCCACTCTGCGGTGCCGCAGAGTGCCGCAGTCCCGCACCCCTGAAGACCGGCCTGCTTGCCCTTAGGGTGCACACATGACCGAGCGAGCAGGGGCGGCTGCGCCCGCCGTACGCGTGCAGGGGCTCTGGAAGCGGTTCGGGGAGCAGGTTGCCGTCGCCGGGATCGATCTGGCGCTGCCCGCGGGGCGGTTCATCGGGCTCGTCGGTCCTAACGGGGCCGGAAAGACCACCACCCTCTCGATGGCGACCGGGCTGCTCAGGCCCAACCAGGGCACCGTCGAGGTCGTCGGCCACGACGTGTGGCGCGACCCCGCGGCGGTGAAGGCCCGGATCGGCGTCCTGCCCGAGGGCCTGAGGCTCTTCGAACGGCTCTCCGGACGTGAACTCCTCGCGTACACCGGCCGGTTGCGCGGCCTGCCCGGCGCCGAGGTCGACAAGCGCGCCACCCAGCTCCTCGACGTGCTCGACCTCGCGGGCGCCCAGCACAAGCTCGTCGTCGACTACTCGACGGGCATGCGCAAGAAGATCGGTCTCGCCGCCGCGCTCCTCCACAACCCCGAAGTTCTCTTCCTCGACGAGCCGTTCGAGGGCGTCGACCCCGTCTCCGCGCAGACCATCCGCGGTGTCCTGGAGCGCTACACGGGATCGGGCGCCACGGTCGTCTTCTCCTCCCATGTGATGGAGCTGGTCGAGTCGCTGTGCGACTGGGTCGCCGTCATGGTCGCCGGCCGCATCCGCGCCCACGGCCCGCTCGCGGACGTCCGCGGCAGCGCGCCCTCGCTCCAGCAGGCGTTCCTGGAACTGGTCGGCGCGCACGGCCGCGACGCCGGAGCCGACCTGGACTGGCTGGGCGGCGGGGCGCGATGAGCACCCCCGACGTCAGGGCTCCCGGCATCACACCGGTTGTCGTACGGCTGAAGCTGTCGCTCCTGCGCAACGGGCTGCGGCGGTCGGCCGGACGGCGGGCCGCGTACATCGCCTCGGCCGTCCTCGTCCTCCTCTTCGCCGCCCTCCAACTGCTCGGCCTGATCGCCCTGCGCGGCAACGCGCACGCCGCCTCCGTCACCGTCCTGCTCGTGGCGATCCTGGCGCTCGGCTGGGCCGTGATGCCGCTGTTCTTTCCCAGCGGTGACGAGACGCTCGACCCGACCCGGCTGGTGATGCTGCCGCTGCAACCCCGTGCGCTGGTCCGCGCACTGCTGGCTGCCTCGCTGGTGGGCATCGGGCCGCTGTTCACCTTGAGCCTGCTCGCCGGCTCCGTCATCTCCGTGGCGCACGGCGCGGCGGCGTACGTCACCGCCGTCGTCGCCCTGGTCCTGGCCCTGCTCGTCTGCGTGGCCCTCGCACGGGCCGTCGCGGCCGCCAACATCCGGCTGCTGTCCAGCCGCAAGGGCCGCGACCTGGCGGTGCTGAGCGGTCTCGGCATCGCGATCGGTGTGCAGTTGGTCAACTTCGGTGCGCAGCAGCTCGGTTCGTCGGGCGGACTCTCGCAGCTCGACCCGGCGGCGGACGTCCTGCGCTGGCTGCCGCCCGCGTCGGCGATCGGCGCGGTGGATTCCGTGAGCGAGGGGTCGTACGGGGTCGGAGTCGTCCAACTGGCCTTGAGCGTGGCCGCGCTGGTGGGACTGCTGGCGCTGTGGTCGCGGAGTCTGACCCGGTTGATGACCTCACCGGACGGGTCGACGCTGCAGGCGGCCGAGCCCGCGGCCCGGGAGAGGACGTCGACGGGCCTGAGCCGGCTTCTGCCCGCCGGGCGCACCGGGACCGTCATGGAGCGCAGCCTGCGGTACGTGTGGCGCGACCCGAAGACCAAGGCGGCGTGGGTGACCTCGCTGGCGATCGGTCTGATCGTGCCCGTCTTCAACGCACTGCAGGGCACCGGCTCGATCTACTTCGCGTGCTTCGCGGCCGGGATGCTCGGCATCCTGATGTACAACCAGTTCGGGCAGGACACGTCCGCGTTCTGGATGGTCGCGATGACGATCGCGTCCCCGCACGACGCGTACGTCGAACTGCGCGGGCGCGCACTGGCGCTGCTGGTGATAACCCTGCCGTACGCGACCCTCGTGACCGTCCTGACGACCGCGCTGCTCGGCGACTGGCCCAGGCTGCCCGAGGCGCTCGGCCTGTCCTTCGCGCTGCTCGGCGCGATGCTGGCCACCGGCGCGTGGTCCTCGGCCCGCTTCCCCTACTCGATCCCGCAGGAGGGCTACAAGAACGTGGCCCCGGGGCAGGCCGGACTCGCCTGGATCTCCGTCTTCGGCGGGATGGTCTCGGCGGCCCTGCTGTCCGCCCCCGTCATCGCGCTCACGATCTGGCTGAACGTGACGGCGGACGGGGACCGGTGGAGCTGGCTGCTGCTGCCGCTGGGAGCGGGGTACGGGGCTCTGCTGACGGTGCTCGGGCTGCGGCTGGCGGCGCCGCGAACGGCTCGGCGGCTGCCGGAGATCCTGGCGGCGGTGAGCAAGGGCTGAGCCGGGGTGTGCCCGGGTGAGCCTGGATGCGCCCGGGTGGGTCCGGCTAGGGCCTGTCCGGCGGATCATGCCGCAGACGCGGGGCCTGGCACGCCCACCTGCGGCGTTGTCGTCGGTTGCCGACTCCCCCACTCTCGGCTTCGCTCGAGCGGGGGGACCCCCATCGCGTCGACGCCCTCCTCCGCCTTGCAACTGCACGCACCAAGCCCCGCTCACCGGCGATTATCAGGCGCCGTTGCTTCCCTGCGACCTGATCCGCCGGACAGGCCCTAGCGGCTGGTGAAGACGCCGTCCAGGAACGGCTCGATCGCCGCGCGCCAGGCTTCCGGTTGGTCGTAGTGCACAAGGTGACCGGCGTCGGCCACCTCGGCGTACTGGCCGTTCGGCAGGACGCGGACCATCTCCTGGGACTCGGCCCGGCCGAGCTCGCCGTCGAGGCCCCGTACGACCAGCGCGGGGCACTGGACCTGCGCGAGCTCCTCCCAGTGGGCGTCGTACACCCAGGTCTGGCGGGACTTGAGCATCTCCTCGGGTTCGAAGACCGGGCGCCAGCCGTCGGCGGACTCGTGCATCACCTCGGCGTAGAACTCGCCTCGGGACGGGTTCGGGCGCTCCACCCAGGGGTCGTCCTCGCCGAACCACTTCCGTACGTCGGCGAGCGTGGCGAAGGGCATGGGCCAGGCCTTGAACCAGTCCTCCCACTCACGCTGAGACGCGGCGCCTAACGCCGAGGCCCGCATGTCGCAGATGATCAGGCCACGGACGAGGTCGGGGCGCTTGGCGGCGAGTTGCCAGGCGGTCAGCGCGCCCATGGCGTGACCGATGAGGACGGCCGGGCCGAGGCCGAGCTGTTCGAGGGCGGCCTCGGCGTCCTCGATGTACGCCTCGCGGGTGTACTCCGCCTCGGATGCCTTGTCGCTCTGGCCGTGACCGCGCTGGTCGAGCGCGACCGCGCGGTGCCGCTCGGAGAGCCAGCGGGCGGTGGACGCCCAGTGGGAGGCGCGGCCCATGAGGCCGTGCAGCAACAGCACGCCGGGGGGCGACGAGGTCCTGGAGAGTCCGTTCGTCGCGGGGTCGGTCCTGGAGGAATCAGCCTGGGAGGGATCAGCCTGGGAAGGAACAATCTTGGGAGCTTCCGCGAACTCCCACGCGGCCAGGCGAAGGCCCCCCGCGCCCGTCACTTCGATGCGCCGCACCATAGGTCTGGCACCCCCCTAGCTCGCTCGGACCGCTCGCTCCCGCTCGAGTCGACCGGTCCACTCGTACCGTTTCCTACCGCTGTCGTACCACTGCTCCTGCTGTTTGTTGCTCTACATGTAACCCGATATGCCCGTGCTTCGCCGCCACGTTATCGAATGGGCATTCGAAAATGGTCTTCTTGGCGAGAACACCCCTCGTACGAGTGACCACGCCCAAGGATTGACCGCCGCCGCCGAGGGGAGATCTTCAGCGGGAGGCGGACCGCTCGGGGAAACCGGTCCGAAGGGGATGACCCTGGGAGCTCGGGGCTCCGGGTCAGCACAGGGGAGGACAGGCCCCGGCGCCAGATGGCGCCGGGGCCCTCTCCATGTCTGCGGCACATCTTCCCGTCCCCCCAGCCCTAGGGTCATATGCCTCACGCGCCAGCCTCGCACGCAAACGGTCCCGGCGCTGCGATTCCGCACACTGTTTTTTGGTTTCGGTGACGTCGCGAAAACATCACAACTGCCAATGTGGTCACGGGAGTTGACGGAATTGAGATCGCCGGGTGACAGGTGAGCGACCTGGGGCTCCGGGCCGAACGCCGCGCCACGCGGCGGATGCCGAACGCCCCCCGCCCCGGCGGGCTCCCGGGAGCCGACCCCGGGGTTCGGCCGATGCCGGACCCCGCGGCCCGCCCCCGGGAGCTGCCCCTCGCGGGCCCAGGGCCGGATGCCGGCGCCGCGCGCCGAACACCGCTCGACACCACTCTTGTCCGTGCCTGCCGACCACCGGCCGTCCGCTCCCGCCCGGCGGCGATCAGCCGGACGTCAGCGCTTCGCGACGAACACGTGGGACGCGACCTCCGACTCCAGCTCCGCCGCCTCGCCACCGCTGCCGACGAGCACGCCGCCCGCCGACTCCGTCACGCTCACCACGGAGCCGGGCTGCACGCCCGCCCGCCGCAGTGTGTACATCAGCTGCGCATCCGTCTGGATCGGCTCGCCGATACGCCGTACGACCACGGTCTTGCCGTCCGAACCCGGGTCGAGCTCGGCCAGCGACACCATGCCCTCGTCCAGGAACGGGTCGGCGCCGTCCTTCTCGCCCAGCTCCTCCAGACCCGGGATCGGATTGCCGTACGGCGACTCGGTCGGGTGACGCAGCAGCTCCAGGACGCGCCGCTCGACCGCCTCGCTCATCACGTGCTCCCAGCGGCACGCCTCGGCGTGCACCTGCTCCCACTCCAGGCCGATCACGTCGACGAGCAGGCACTCCGCGAGTCGGTGCTTGCGCATCACGCGGGTGGCGAGGCGGCGCCCCTCCTCGGTGAACTCCAGATGCCGGTCGCTGGCGACCGCGACCAGACCGTCGCGCTCCATGCGCGCCACCGTCTGGCTGACCGTCGGCCCGCTCTGGTCGAGCCGCTCGGCGATCCGGGCGCGCATGGGGACCACACCTTCCTCCTCCAGCTCGAGGATGGTGCGGAGATACATCTCCGTGGTGTCGATCAGTCCGGACATACGTGCCCCTCGATTAGCTCTGCCGGAGGCTCGGTGGCTCACCGGCGTGTGCGCTGGCCCTGAACTCAATTCTGACGCATACCACCGACAACCGTGCCTCGCCGTCGAAACCACGCGGTGACAACTGCCGCCGCGGCGAGGCAGGCCCGGGGAAACCGCTCCCAGTGTCGCCCCTGCGGGCCGTATTGACACAGCACTGGTCCAGACCGCAACGTGATCCGCGACACGACGGACCACGGCTGTGCCGGACCGCCGGTTCAACCGCGAGACGCCGACAACAAGACACCGCCAAGACGACAGCGACAAGCCGACAGGACGCCGACCTCGAAGGGGCAGCACCGATGAGCGACAGCACGCCGGCCAGGCAGTTCCTGGACGCCGCGATCGACCTGCTGCAGCGGGTACGGGACGAGGACGCCGCGGCCGTCGAGGCGGCCGGAACCCTCATCGCCGACACCGTCGCGGCCGGCGGCCGACTCTTCGCCTTCGGCGCCGGGCACTCCTCGCTCGCCGCACAGGACGTCGTCTACCGCGCCGGCGGCCTCGCCCTGATGAACCTGCTCACCGTGCCGGGTGTGGTCGGCGTCGACGTCATGCCGGCGACGCTCGGCTCGGCCCTGGAGCGCGTCGACGGCCTGGCGAGCGCCGTCCTGGACTCCAGCCCGCTCCGCTCCGGCGACCTGCTCGTGATCGTCTCCCTCTCCGGCCGCAACGCGCTGCCCGTGGAAATGGCCATGAGCGCCCGCGCGCTGGGCGTACGCGTCATCGGTGTCACCTCGGTCGCGTACGCCACGGAGACGACGTCCCGGCACGTCTCGGGGACGTATCTGAAGGACCACTGCGACATCGTCCTCGACTCGAAGATCGCGGTCGGCGACGCGGAACTGACCCTCGACACCATCGAGGCCCCCTTCGCCCCCGCCTCCACGGTCGTCACGACGGCCCTCCTCCAGGCCGTCATGGCCACGGCGGCGGCCACACTGGCCGACCGCGGCATCGAGCCGCCCCTGCTGCGCTCGGGCAACGTCGACGGCGGCCACGAATGGAACGGCCGGGTGATGACGGAGTACGGGGACCGGATCTTCTACCGCCGCTGAGCCGACCGAGTCCTACGGCTGACCGAGCCTCACGTCTGCCCCGTCGGTCCCGCCGGCCCCGCCAACCCCTCCAGGTCCAGGGCCATGGCGATCCGCATGGCCACGTCCTCCGCGTACGTCGCGTCCGCACGCTCGAACTGGCTGCGCCCCGCCGCGCGCAGGAACGTCACGACGCCCAGCGTGCGCCCCCGGCTGCGCAGCACCGCGCACAGCGCGTGCACGGAGTCGGGCGGCCACTGGCGTGCCACGGCCCACTCCCGCGTCCGCTCGGGCGTGGACTCGGCGCAGCCGGCCCGCACGGACCCGGCCCGCTCCACGCACTGGAGGGCGGGATGCCCCTCGGCGTACCGCACGGGCAGTCCGGCCTTGCCGGTGAGCAGGCTCGGCCCCGGCGCCCCGGCGGGCGTGGCGGCGGCGCGTACGAGCCGTACGGGCCCCTCTCCGTCGACCACCGGTCCCCCCGCCACGCGGTCGATCAGCGCGTGATCGGCGAATCCGGCGAGCGAGAAGTCCAGGTGGACGGTGGCCGCCTCGCCCGGGTCCTCGCACTCGGCCGCGGCCCGCGCGGCCCGGTGCAGCTGGTTGGCCCGGAACCGCAGCAGCGCCGCCTCCTGCTCGGTCTGCTTGGCCTCGGTAACGTCCTGGAAGAGCCACCCGACACCCAGCGGAACCGGTTCCTCCGCAAGCGGCGAGGCAAGCCGCAGAAACCCGCTGCGCCAGCACCGGCGCTTCCCGCCCTCCGCCGACCGCACGGTCACCCACATCTCGGCGGGCGCGGGCGGCGCGCCCTCGGCCAGCACATGCGTCAGCGCGCCCTCCAGGTCCTCGACCCCCTGGGAGAGCAACTCCCCCAGGGGCCTCCCCAGAACCGCCGTACGCCCGCTCCCCAGGGCTCTGGCCGCGTGAGCGTTGACCACGGCGGGCCGCAGATCGGCGTCCACCAGCACCACGCCCCAGCTGGCGTCCTCGAACAGCGCCTCACTCAACGCAATGGACCGCTCGAGATCGATCTGCGCGTGCACCTCGCTGAAGGCGCAGTACACCCCCGCGGGCTTCCCGTCGGTCCCGCGCACGGCGGCGGACTGTGTCCGTACGAGCACCCGCCCGCCGTCCTTGGTGAGGAGGGCGAACTCATGCACCTGCCGCCCGGGCGCCTCCATGGCGGACAGCAGCCGCGCCTCGACCTCCTCGGCGTCCGCGGTCCGCACGGCCCACCCGGCGAACCCGTGCCGCCCCACCGCCTCGGCCGCGGTCCACCCGAGAATGCGCTCGGCCTCCCGATTCCAGTGGGTCACGACCCCATGGACATCGAAGGCGCACAACGCCGCGTCCATCCCGTCCAGCAGCGCGGCAAGAAGATCCGAACCATCCCGCTCGGGCTCATCCGGCCCCAGCTCGTCGGTGGTCCCACTACGCCGGGAAGCACTCACCTGGACCCCCTGCAGGCTGCGTCCGCACGTACGGCGCGACAGTTCGCTCACTCGCAATCATTCAACTCGAACGTGACCCAGCCCACACCAGGTTCCCCAAAGATTGGACGAAATCGTTGTACGCAGGAAAACCACTCCGACCCGATCCGGCGCTGCCACGACTATTTCGATAAATCGGTTGAGTCGCGTTCGATCGGTTCCTAGGCTGGGCCGCACGCTAGGAAAGGAGGTGATCCGGCAGATGTATGAGACCCGGACGAGCGAGGTGGCTGCGGGCTAGTAGCCCGTCACCACACGTAGTGCGGTGCCGGACCAGCGCGCGAGTTGAGCGCGCAGCCGGCCGAAATTCCACGCAGTCACCCGACCCGCGAGCTCGCCGGTACGTCCGGCCGGCTCCCCCGCCGTCAGGCGGGGGGACCCGAGCTCGCGGGTCGTCTGCGTTGTGCAGGGGTGTGAGGTGCGGCACCTGTGAATCGATGGACCCGCAGTACTCTGGAGCCATGCTTCCGCTGCTCGTTCGACGCCGTCACGTGGACTACGTCCGCGTCACGAGCATGGGCTGTCGGCCTTCCGTCTGACCCAGGCCCCCTCTTTCCCTTGGCTCCTGCTGGCGCCGCCCTCGTACCCGGCGGCTACCCGGGCAGCCGTACACCCTGCGGACGCACCCCATGACGAACACCTCGCTGCACACGCACGACTACCAGCAGCTTCCGATCATTGATCTCTCCGCGGCCGACCGCGGCCCCGAGGCCCGTGCGCTGCTTCACGCGCAGCTGCACAGCGCCGCCCACGACGTGGGGTTCTTCCAACTCGTCGGGCATGGGATCAGCGAGGGCGAGACCGCCGCCCTGCTCGACGCCATGCATCGGTTCTTCTCGCTTCCCGAGGCCGAACGGCTGGCTCTCGACAACGTCAACTCGCCCCATTTCCGCGGCTACACGCGGACGGGAGACGAGCTGACCGCCGGCAGCCGGGACTGGCGGGATCAGCTCGACATAGGGGCCGAGCGGGCTGCCCGGACACCCGGTGCCGGTGAGCCCGCCTATTGGTGGCTGCAGGGGCCGAACCAATGGCCCGACTCGCTGCCGGAGCTGCGGACCGCCGCGCTGGCGTGGATCGACCGGCTCAGTTCCGTCGCGGCGCGCCTGCTGCGTGAGCTGCTCACCGCCATCGGGGCGCCGGCCGACTTCTACGAGCCCGTCTTCGGGGAGCGGGCCCATCCGCATCTGAAGCTCGTACGGTATCCGGGCAGCGCGGGCGACGGCGCCGACCAGGGTGTCGGCGCGCACAAGGACTACGGGTTCCTGACACTGCTGCTCCAGGACCAGGTCGGGGGGCTTCAGGTGCAGCGGGAGGACGGAGTCTTCCATGATGTGCCGCCACTGCCGGGAGCCTTCGTGGTGAACCTGGGTGAACTGCTGGAGGTGGCCACCAATGGGTACCTTCTCGCCACGAATCACCGGGTCGTGAGTCCGCCCGGGGCCACCGAGCGGTTCTCCGTGCCCTTCTTCTACAACCCGCGCCTCGATGCCCGCGTCGAGCCGCTGCCCTTCCCGCACGCGTCCGCCGCGCCCGGAGTCACCGACGACCCGGCGAACCCGCTGTTCGCGGAGTACGGGTTCAACGAGCTCAAGGGCAAGCTGCGAGCCCATCCGCTGGTCGCCGCCCGGCATCACGCGGAGCTGCTCACACCCGCGTGAGCAGCTCCGGCAAGCACGTCGGTCTCAGTGTGCGATGTGCTCGTATCCCTTGACCTCCTGGGGCTTGCGCGGGCCGGGGCCCATATAGCGCGCGGACGGGCGTACGAGCCGTCCCGTGCGCTTCTGTTCCAGGATGTGCGCCGACCAGCCGGCCGTGCGGGCGCAGCTGAACATCGCCGTGAACATGTGTGCCGGGACCTCGGCGAAGTCGAGGACGATGGCCGCCCAGAACTCGACGTTCGTCGCCAGGACGCGGTCCGGGCGGCGGGCGTGCAGTTCCGCCAGGGCCGCTGTCTCCAGCGCCTCGGCGATCTCGTAGCGGGGGGCGCCGAGCTCGCGGACGGTGCGGCGCAGCACTCGCGCGCGCGGGTCCTCGGCGCGGTAGACCCGGTGGCCGAAGCCCATCAGGCGTTCGCCCTTGTCCAGTGCCTTCTTGACGTACGCCTCGGCGTCGCCGGTGCGTTCGATCTCCTCGATCATGCCGAGGACACGGGAGGGGGCGCCGCCGTGCAGTGGCCCCGACATCGCGCCCACGGCTCCGGAGAGCGCGGCCGCCACGTCCGCGCCCGTCGAGGCGATGACGCGGGCGGTGAAGGTGGAGGGGTTCATGCCGTGCTCCGCCGCGGAGGTCCAGTAGGCGTCCACCGCGGCGACGTGCCTGGGGTCCGGTTCGCCGCGCCAGCGGATCATGAAGCGTTCGGTGATCGAGTGCGCCTTGTCGATCTCGCGCTGCGGGACCATGGGCAGACTCTGACCGCGGGCGGACTGGGCGACGTAGGAGAGGGCCATGACGGCGGCCCGGGCAAGATCCTCGCGGGCCTGTGCCTCGTCGATGTCGAGCAGCGGCTTGAGCCCCCAGGCGGGGGCGAGCATGGCGAGCGCGGACTGGACGTCGACGCGGATGTCGCCGGAGTGCACGGGGATCGGGAACGGCTCGGCGGGCGGCAGGCCGGGGTTGAAGGCGCCGTCGACGAGGAGCCCCCAGACGTTTCCGAAGGTGACGTGGCCGACCAGATCCTCGATGTCGACGCCCCGGTACCGGAGGGCGCCGCCCTCCTTGTCCGGTTCGGCGATCTCCGTCTCGAACGCTACGACTCCTTCGAGTCCGGGTACGAAGTCGGACATCAGGCGGCTCCTCATGATGTGTGCGACAGGCGGTTTGCGGGGCGCTTGGCTGACCGGAGGTTGTCGGAGGTTGTCGAGGGGATTCGATGCAGTGGAATCACGCGTCGGTGATGGGTGGTCGACATCCGGTTCCACGGTCGGCTCGTGAACTCGCGGTCCGGTACGTCATCCCGGTGATGCCCCGTGTCGCAGCACCATATCCCCGAGTGCCATCGCTGAGGAGACTGTGCGGCACTCAGTGCCACTGGGTGATGAACCCCACCCCGCCGGTTGGGGGCCTTGATACGGCAGGATGACTGCGTGACCGACCGCGACCGCTTCCTGGATGAATCCGCAGCCGATTCCACCGCCTACCCCGCCGCCGACCTTGCCGCGATGCGCAAGCACTACCGCGCCGAGGGGCTCGCCGAGTCCGATCTGGCCGCGCATCCCATGGACCAGTTCGCCCGCTGGTTCAAGCAGGCCGCGCAGGCCGCCGCGCAGGGGATGGTGTACGAGCCGAACGCGATGGTCGTCTCCACGGCGGACGCGGAGGGGCGGCCCAGCTCACGCACGGTGCTGCTCAAGCAGTACGACGAACAGGGGTTCGTCTTCTACACCAACTACGACTCCCGCAAGGCCCGCGAGCTGGCCGAGAATCCGTACGTCTCGCTGCTCTTCCCCTGGCACCCGCTGGCCCGCCAGGTCATCGTCACCGGCACGGCGCGGCGCACCGGCCGTGACGAGACGGCCGCGTACTTCCGTACCCGCCCGCACGGCTCCCAGCTGGGCGCCTGGGCCAGCGCCCAGTCCTCGGTCATCTACTCCCGCGCCGAACTCGACGCCGCGTACGAGGAGCTCAGCGACCGCTACCCGGAGGGCGAGCAGGTCCCGGCCCCGCCGAACTGGGGCGGCTTCCGCATCGCCGCGCAGACGGTCGAGTTCTGGCAGGGCCGCGAGAACCGGCTGCACGACCGGCTGCGGTACGTGGCGGAACCGGACGGCAGCTGGCGGGTGGAGCGGCTCAGTCCGTGAGCGCCGGGGCGCTGAGCCCTTGTGCGCCGGGCGCTATCAGTCCGTGAGCGCCGAGTGCCCTCAGTCCAGTACCCCGTTCAGGATCTCCCCCCACTGCGCCACCACTCCCTCCCGTCGTCCCCCGTCGTCCGTGAGGAGGTTGGCGAGGCCGAGGCCGCGGGCCATGTCCAAAAGGCCCTGGACCGTTTCCCGTACGCCCGGCCGTGACTCGTCCGCGGCCAGCAGTACCACGGCTATCCGGTGGGTCTCGCGGCCGACGCGAGCCTCCAGCTCGGTGACCCTGGGGCGGAGCTGGTCCTCGTTGGAGGCGGCGACCCAGAGGTGGAGGGCGGCGCGGAAGAGGGGGCCGGTGTAGAGGTCGACCAGGGCCGCGACCACGGCGCGGCGGTCGGCGGCGCCCTCCGGGAAGAGCGCGCGCAGGGCCGTGGAGCGTTCCTCGGCCACGTACTCCACCGCCGCGGTGAACAGGTCCTCGCGGGTCGGGAAGTGGTGCTGGGCGGCGCCCCGGGAGACACCGGCGCGTTCGGCGACGACGGAGACCGTCGAGCCCGCCCAGCCGTGTTCGGCGAGACAGGCCACGGCGGCCGCCAGAAGCCGCTGCCGGGTGGCCCGGCTGCGGTCCTGCTTGGGAACGCGCTCAACGCGTTCGACGCGCTCGACGCGGTCAGCACGCTCAACACGGTCGACGCCGTCGGCGCGCTCGGCACCGTCGACCGTGGTCACACCACCCATGCGGGATCCCGTCGTTCGAGGAAGGCCGTCATCCCCTCGGCGGCCTGCGCGGAGGAGAACAACTCGGCCGAGAGCGCGGTCAGGGCGGCCGCGTCCCGGTCGAAGGCCTTGAGCACCCTAGCCGTGAGCAGCTTCTTCGTCTCGGCCAGGCCCTGCGGGGACGCCCGGCGCAGACCGGCCAGGACAGGGGCGAGACTCGCGTCGACATCGTCGCCCGCCGCCGTCAGCAGGCCCGTGCGTACCGCCTCCGCCGCGTCGAAGCGTTCGCCGGTGAGGTAGTAACGGGCGAGGGCGCGTGGGTCCGTACGGGACAGCAGGGGGAGGGAGATGACGGCGGGCGCGACGCCGATACGTACCTCCGTGAAGGCGAAAGTGGCCTCCCTGGAGGCGATCGCAATGTCGCACGCCCCCAGGAGACCCAGTCCGCCCGCCCGCACATGGCCCGTCACCCGGGCCACCACCGGCTTGTGCAGCTCGACGATCTGCCGCAGCAGGGCGACGAGCGAGTCCGGGTGCGGCGGGTCACGCAGGTCCGCGCCCGCGCAGAAGGTGTTCCCGGTGTGGGTGAGGACGATCGCGCGGACGTCGCGGTCCTTGTCGCACCGCGTGAGCGCGTCCGACAGTCCGCCCACGAGCGCGGCCGAGAGGGCGTTGCGGTTGTGGGGCGAGTCGAGGGTGAGGGTGGTGATGGCACGGTCGTGCGCCGAACGGACAACGGTGGGTGTGGGGGCGGCGGTCACCGGCGGGCCCGCAGTTCCCGGCGCAGGATCTTCCCGAAGGCGGCCCGTGGCACGCCCTCGACGAAGGTGACGCCGCGAACCCGCTTGTACGGGGCGACGCGCTCGGCAACGTACATCATGATGTCTCCTTCGGAGAGGTCGGAGGAACCGGTGGCGGACGGCTGACGCACCACGTAGGCGTGCGGGACTTCGTTGTTGTCGTCGTTGTAGACCCCGATGACGGCGGCGTCCGCGATGCCGGGGTGGGTCAGCAGCAGGGCTTCGAGTTCGGCGGGCGCAACCTGGAAGCCCTTGTACTTGATGAGCTCCTTGACGCGGTCGACGACGAACAGCCAGCCGTCGGCGTCCACATGGCCGACGTCCCCGGTGTGCAGCCAGCCGTCCGGGTCGATCATCGCGGCGGTGGCGTCTGGTTGTCCCAGGTAGCCCTTCATGACCTGGGGACCGCGGATGACGATCTCGCCGGCCTCTCCGACGCCCACGTCCTTGGAGGGGTCGTCCAGGGACACGATGCGCATCTCCGTGCCGGCGATGAGCTTGCCGACTGTCCCTGGGGGCGGGTTATCGGCGTCCAGGGGGACGACGTGCGTGCCGGGTGACAGCTCGGTCATGCCGTACGCCTGGCCGATCGGTGGCAGGCCGAGCCGCCGTGAGCAGGCGGCCGCCAAGGCGGCGTCCAGGGGGGCCGCGGAGCAGATGATGTACTTCAGCGACGACAGGTCGTACTGCGCGACAGCCGGGTGTTTGGCGAGGGCGAGGACGATCGGCGGGGCCACGTACAGGGCGTTGATGCGGTGCTGCTGGATGGCCGCGAGGAAGGTCTCGAGGTCGAAGCGGGGAAGGACGACGACGGTCGCGCCCTGCCGTAGCGGCGCGTTCATGAGGGCAGTGAGCCCGTAAATGTGGAAGAAGGGCAGCACGGCGAGGATGCGGTCGCCCGGGCCCATCGGCATGGTCGGCGAGAGCTGCGCCAGGTTCGTGGCGATGGACCGGTGGGTGAGCATCACGCCCTTGGGTATGCCGGTGGTCCCGGAGGAGTACGGGAGGGCCGCGATGTCCGTCACCGGGTCGATGTCGATCTGCGGTTCGGGTGCGGTGGAGCCGAGCAGGTCGATCAGCGAGCGGTGCCCCGGCGCGCTGTCGCAGACGAAGATCTCCCGTACGCCGCCCGCGAGTTCGGCGGCCTGCCGCGCCGCCTGCAGGAGCGGCGAGACGGTCACGATCCAGTTCGCGGCACTGTCGCGCAGCTGCTTGGCGAATTCCTCGGGCGTGGCGAGCGGGTGCACGGTCGTGACCGACGCCCCCGCGCGCGTGGCGGCGTAGAACGCCGTGGGGAAGGCGATCGTGTTCGGGCTGTGCAGGGCCAGTACGTCACCCTTGCGGACGCCCGCGTCGGCGAACGCGGCAGCCAGCCGGCGGTGAAAGTGGTCCAGTTGGGCGTAGGTGAGCGTGGTGCCGTCGACTCCGTCGACGAGTGCGGGCGTGTCGCCACGCTCGGCCGCGCGGCCGAGGACCGCCTCGTGGATGGGTTCCTCGACGGCCGGAACGTCTGCGTACTGGCTGCGGAACACGGTTCCTCCTAGAGCGGCTAGGTCCTGTCGTCAAATTCCCGTCGTCCGCCCGGAGGGCGGGCCTCGCGGCGTCAGGTGCGTGCCCTCGGCGTGCCGGGCACAGGCCCTCGTACTGGTTGTACGTGGGTCTGTGCCCGGTGCGGCGAGGGTGCGTGCATGGCGTCGCGAGGCAGGCGGGAATTTGACGACAGGGCCTAGTAGGACTTGGGCAGGCCCAGGGTTTGGTGGGAGACGTAGTTGAGAATCATCTCCCGGCTCACCGGGGCAATACGAGCCACGCGCGAGGCCGTTATCAATGAGGCGAGACCGAACTCACGCGTGAGGCCGTTGCCGCCGAGGGTGTGTACGGCCTGGTCGACCGCCTTCACGCAGGCCTCACCTGCCGCGTACTTGGCCATGTTCGCGGCCTCCCCGGCGCCGGCGTCGTCCCCGGAGTCGTACAGGAACGCCGCCTTCTGCATCATCAGTCGGGCGAGTTCGAGCTCGATGTGGGCCTGCGCGAGGGGATGGGCGACGGCCTGGTGGGCACCGATGGGGTCCTTCCAGACGGTGCGCTCGCGGGCGTACTCGATGGCCCTGGAGAGCGCGAAGCGGCCCATGCCGATGGCGAACGCGGCTGTCATCACGCGCTCCGGGTTGAGCCCGGCGAAGAGCTGGAGCAGGCCGGCGTCCTCGTCTCCGACGAGCGCGTCGGCGGGCAGCCGGACCTCGTCGAGGGTCAGCTCGAACTGCTTCTCCGCGCCGCGGAGTTCCATCTCGATCCGCCGCCGCCCGAAACCGTCCGCGTCGCGCGGGACGATGAACAGGCAGGGCTTGAGACGGCCCGTACGTGAGTCTTCCGTACGGCCCACGATGAGCGTGGCGTCGGCGATGTCGACGCCGGAGATGAACACCTTGCGGCCGTTCAGGATCCAGTCGTCGCCGTCCCGGCGGGCCGTGGTGGTGATCCGGTGGGAGTTGGAGCCGGCGTCGGGTTCGGTGATGCCGAAGGCCATGGTGCGGGTGCCGTCGGCTATGCCGGGCAGCCATTGTTGTTTTTGGGCGTCCGTGCCGAAGCGGGCGATCACCGTGCCGCAGATCGCGGGCGAGACGATCATCATCAGGAGGGGGCAGCCCGCGGCGCCCAGCTCTTCGAGGACGAGGGAGAGTTCGGAGATGCCGCCGCCTCCGCCGCCGTATGACTCCGGCAGGTTGACGCCCAGGTAGCCGAGCTTGGCCGCGTCGGACCAGAGGTCTTCGGCGTTGTAGTGGTGGCCGTGGCGTTTGCCCAGGGCGGCTACGGCGGTGCGGAGGGTGGCGTGTTCTTCGGTTTCTGTGACGGGAGGCATGGGGCTCCTGAGTGTGGACGGGTGCGGGCTGTATGTGGCTGGTCACGCCCACGCGGCAAAGCCGCATGACGTAACGGCGCCGCGCCCCTGAAGGGGCGGCTTTCTCACGGAGTTGGATCCACTACCGCCAGGAGCGCGCCTACCTCCACCTGTTGGCCGGGGGTCGCGTGCAGGGCACTGAGCGTGCCTGCGGTCGGCGCGGACACGCGGTGCTCCATCTTCATCGCCTCCAGCCACAGGAGGGGCTCTCCGGCCGTCACGGCGGCTCCGACGGCCAGGCCCTCGGCGACGCGGACGACCGTGCCGGGCATCGGGGCCAGTAGCGAGCCCGGCGCCTGCTGGGCCGTGGGGTCGGGGAAGCGGGGCAGGGCGGTGAGGGGGGTGGCGTTCACGAAGACCTGGCCGCCGTAGCGCGCCACCTCGAACTTCCTTCGTACGCCGTCCACTTCGAGTACGACGAGACGGGCGTCCGCGTGCAGGACGCGCACCCCGTCGGCCTCGGTGGTGGTCAGGCCGTCGCGGGTGTGGTGGTAGCGGACCTCGTACTCGGTGCCGGCCATGGCGTAGCGCTTGGTCTGCGGCTGGGAGGGAAGGTTGCGCCAGCCGCCGCCGAACCGGGAACGGCCGTGCGCGTCCGCGAGCGCGGCTGCGAGGGGGGCGTACGGGTCCGGGGCGGGCGTCGTGAGCGCAGCGAGGTGGCGGTCGTAGAAGCCGGTGTCCATGCGGGCGTCGGCGAACTCCGGGTGCCGCAGGGACCGTACGAGCAGCTCCCTGTTGGTGACCGGGCCGTGGATCGTCGCCCTCTCCAGGGCGCCCGCCAGTTTGCGCAGGGCCTCGGCGCGGGTGGGGGCGTGGGCGACGGCCTTGGCGAGCATCGGGTCGTAGTGGACGCCGATCGGGTCGCCGTCGGTGTAGCCGGTGTCCAGGCGCACGTCCGGCACCGCGAGCCGGTGGAGCGTGCCGGTCTGTGGGGCCCACGCGTTCGCCGGGTCCTCGGCGTACAGGCGGGCCTCGATCGCGTGACCACGCGCGCGTGGAGGGTCGTTTTCGAGGGCTGAGCCCTCCGCCACCTGGATCTGGAGTGCGACGAGGTCGATCCCGAAGACCGCTTCCGTCACGGGGTGTTCGACCTGGAGGCGGGTGTTCATCTCCAGGAAGTGGACTCTGCCGTCCGCGATCAGGAACTCGACCGTGCCGGCGCCCACGTAGTCGACGGCTCGGGCGGCGCGTACGGACAGGTCGTGGAGGGTCTGCGTGAGCTCTCCGAGCCCGGGGGCGGGAGCCTCCTCGATGACCTTCTGGTGGCGCCGCTGGAGCGAACAGTCGCGCGTGCCGAGCGCCCACACCGTGCCGTGCGTGTCGGCGAGGATCTGCACCTCGACGTGGCGCCCGCCCTCCACGTAGGGCTCGACGAAGACCTCGCCGTCGCCGAAGGCGCCGAGGGCCTCGGCGCGGGCGGCCGTCAGTTCGGCGTCGAGGTCGCCGAGTTCCCGTACGACGCGCATGCCGCGTCCGCCGCCGCCCGCGGCCGCCTTCACCAGCACGGGCAGGTCGTCCGCCGTGACCGTCGACAGGGGGGCGAGGCCCATCAGCTTCTTGGCGCGCGTCTTGGAGGCCATCGCCTCGATCGCCTCGGGCGGCGGCCCGATCCAGACGAGGCCCGCGTCGAGGACGGCGCGCGCGAAGTCGGCGTTCTCGGAGAGGAAGCCGTACCCCGGGTGCACGGCGTCCGCGCCCGCGCTCAGGGCCGCCTTCACGATCAGGTCGCCGCGCAGATACGTGTCGGAGGGCGCCGCGCCGGGCAGCCGTACCGCCTCGTCGGCCACGCGCGCGTGGAGGGCGTTTTCGTCGGCGTCGGAGTGCACGGCGACCGTCCGGATCCCCAACTCACGGCATGTACGGAAAACACGGCAGGCGATTTCGCCGCGGTTGGCGACGAGCACACTGGCGATCAACAGGACACTCCTCACATGCGAAAGACGCCGAAGCCACCGCGCGCGCCCTCGTAGGGCGCCGTGTGGATCGCGGACAGGCACAGGCCGAGGACGGTGCGGGTGTCGCGGGGGTCGATGACCCCGTCGTCGTACAGCCGCCCGGACAGGAACATCGGCAGGGACTCCGACTCGATCTGCTGCTCCACCATGGCGCGCAGCGCGGCGTCCGCGTCCGCAGCCTTGTCGTCGTATGGCTGTCCCTTGGCGGCGGCCGACTGCCGGGCGACGATGGACAGCACGCCCGCGAGCTGCTGGGGGCCCATGACGGCGGACTTGGCGCTGGGCCAGGCGAAGAGGAAACGCGGGTCGTAGGCCCGCCCGCACATGCCGTAGTGACCGGCTCCGTACGACGCCCCCATGAGCACGGACAGGTGCGGGACGCGGCTGTTGCTCACCGCGTTGATCATCATCGCGCCGTGCTTGATGATGCCGCCCTGCTCGTACTCCTTGCCGACCATGTAGCCGGTGGTGTTGTGCAGGAAGAGGAGGGGGATGTCGCGCTGGTTGGCCAGCTGGATGAACTGGGCCGCCTTCTGGGACTCGGCGCTGAAGAGCACCCCTTGGGCGTTGGCCAGCACGCCGACCGGGTAGCCGTGGAGCGACGCCCAGCCGGTGGTCAGGCTCGTCCCGTAGAGGGGCTTGAACTCGTCGAAGTCGGAGTCGTCGACGACTCGGGCGATGACCTCGCGCGGATCGAAGGGGTGTCTGAGATCGCCGGGGACGATGCCGAGCAGCTCGTCAGGGTCGTACTTGGGAGGGGACGCCGGGCCTGGATCGCCGTACGCCTTGCGGTGGTTGAGGCGGGCGATCACCCGTCGGGCCTGCCGGAGCGCGTCCTGCTCGTCGAGGGCGAAGTAGTCGGCGAGACCCGACACGCGCGCGTGCATCTCGGCGCCGCCCAGCGACTCGTCGTCGCTCTCCTCGCCGGTGGCCATCTTCACCAGCGGCGGCCCGCCCAGGAAGACCTTGGCGCGTTCCTTGACCATGATCACGTGGTCGGACATGCCTGGGATGTACGCGCCTCCGGCGGTGGAGTTCCCGAAGACGACGGCGACGGTCGGGATACCGGCCGCCGACAGCCGCGTGAGGTCGCGGAAGATCGCGCCCCCGGGGATGAAGATCTCCTTCTGGGACGGCAGGTCGGCGCCGCCCGACTCGACGAGGCTGATGCAGGGCAGCCGGTTGGCGAGGGCGATGTCATTGGCCCGCAGCGCCTTCTTCAGGCTCCAGGGGTTGCTGGCACCGCCGCGTACGGTGGGATCGTTGGCGGTGATCAGGCATTCGACCCCTTCGACCACGCCAATGCCGGTGACCAGCGAGGCGCCGACCGCGTAGTCGCTTCCCCAGGCCGCGAGCGGCGACAGTTCCAGGAACGGCGTGTCCGGGTCGACCAGCAGTTCGATGCGCTCGCGGGCGAGCAGCTTGCCTCGTGCGCGGTGCCGGGCGACGTACTTCTCGCCGCCGCCCGCCAGCGCCTTGGCGTGCTCGGCGTCCAACTCGGCGAGTTTCTCGAGCATGGCGGCGCGGTTCGCCGTGTACTCGGGGCTGTTGAGGTCCAGCGCGGAGGAAAGGACGGTCACAGGAGGCTCTCCGGGATGTCCAGGTGACGGGAGCGGAGCCATTCGCCTAGGCCCTTGGCCTGGGGATCGAAACGGTGCTGGGCGGCGACGCCCTCGCCGAGGATCCCTTCGACGACGAAGTTGAGGGCGCGAAGGTTGGGGAGAAGATGTCGGACAACTTTCAGATGACGGCTTTCAGTTATCAGATTCTGAAATCTGTCAACTGTCAGCTCATGGGCCAACCAACGCCAGGCATCGTCCGTACGAACCCAGACGCCGACATTCGCGTTGCCGCCCTTGTCGCCGCTGCGGGCGCCGGCGACCAGGCCGAGCGGGGCCCTGCGGGTCGGTGCGCCGGAAAGCGGGGGCTCGGGCAGAGACGGTTCCGGGGCGGACTCCAGTTCGAGGGTGCGGAGGGCCGGGGCCATCGGGATCCGGCGTCCGTCGTGCAGGACCGCCAGGTGATCCACGGCGCCTTGGTCGACGTACACGTCTTCGAAGACCCCGTAGGGCGCGCCCTTTCCGGGTGGTGACAGCACATGGAAGCCGGGGTAGCCGGCGAGGGCCAGTTCCACGGCGGCGCCGCTCAGTGCGCGGCCCACCGCGTCCTGGTCCCGATCCCGTACGACGAGGTGGAGCAGGGCGCTGGCCGTCTCCTCGGTGGGGGCGTCGGGGTGGTCGGTGCGGGCGAGGTCCCACCGCACGTCCGACGGGCGGGACTTGGCGGCGTCCAGCGCGGCTTCCATCTGGTCCCGTACGAGCGCGGCCTTCGCCTCGATGTCGAGCCCGGTCAGCACGAAGACGACTTCGTTGCGGAAGCCGCCGAGGCGGTTGAGGCCGACCTTGAGGGTGGGCGGCGGGGGCTCGCCCCGTACGCCGTCGATACGGACCCGGTCGGGGCCGTCGTCGGTGAGCCGGATCGTGTCGAGGCGGGCGGTGACGTCGGGGCCCGCGTACCGGGCGCCGGAGGTCTCGTAGAGGAGTTGCGCGGTGACCGTGCCGATGCTGACGAGGCCGCCGGTGCCGTCGTGTTTGGTGATCACGCTGGTGCCGTCCTCGTGGAGTTCGGCGAGCGGGAAGCCGGGGTGGCGCAGGGTCGCCGGGTCGTGCTCGGCGAAAAAGGCGTAGTTGCCGCCGGTCGCCTGGGTGCCGCATTCCAGGACGTGCCCGGCGACGACGGCGCCCGCGAGCCGGTCGTAGGCGTCCGGGGCCCAGCCGAAGTGAGCGACGGCCGGGCCGGTGACCAGCGCCGCGTCCGTGACGCGCCCGGTGACGACGATGTCCGCGCCCTCACGCAGGCAGGCGGTGATTCCGGCACCGCCGAGGTAGGCGTGGGCGGCGAGGCTCTCGGGGATGGGGGTCCCCCCTGCTCGAGCGAAGCCGAGAGCAGGGGGGCGGCGGGCGAGGTTGTCCCCCTCGACGTGGGCGACGCGTACGGGGATGCCGAGGCGGTCGGCCAGTTCCCGTACGGCGTCCGCGAGTCCGGCGGGGTTGAGGCCCCCGGCGTTGGCGACGATCCGGACGCGCCGCTCGTGCGCGAGGCCGAGGCACTCCTCCAGTTGGCGCAGGAAGGTGCGGGCGTATCCGGACGTGGGGTCCTTGAGCCGGTCGCGGCCCAGGATGAGCATGGTCAGCTCGGCGAGGTAGTCGCCGGTCAGGACGTCCAGCTCGCCGCCGGTGAGCATCTCGCGCATCGCGTCGAAGCGGTCGCCGTAGAAGCCGGAGGCGTTGGCTATGCGCAGGGGGCGGGTCACTCGGCCGTACCCTTCGGCTCCTGCCGCGCCGGCTTCCGCCCGGCGCCCGGCGGCCCGGCGAAGGCCTGCGCGATGTCCAGCCACCGGTCCGCGTCGTGGCCCTGCGCCCGTACGGCGAGATCGGCACGGTGGGCCCGCTGGGTGACCAGCAAACAGAAGTCGAGGGCGGGGCCGGTGACGCGCTGGGCGGCGCCCTCGGGGCCGTACGTCCACACTTCCCCTGCCGGACCGGTGACTTCGACGCGGAACTCCTCGTCGGGCGGCTCCAGCCCGCGTACCCCGAACGCGAAGTCCCGTGCCCGCACGCCGATGCGCACCACATGTCGGAGCCGGTCCGTGACTGGGCGCACCGCACCCAGCGCGTCCGCCACGTCCTGGCCGTGGGCCCAGGTCTCCATGAGGCGGCCGGTGGCCATGGAGACGGCCGACATGGGTGGGCCGTACCAGGGGAAGCGGGTTTCGGGTGAGGCCGCGCGGAGGGCGTCTTCCAGGGCCTTTCGTCCGGACCGCCAGTCGGCGAGCAGCGTGGCGGGCGGGAGTCCCGCGCCCTCCTGCGCACCCTCGTCCACGAATCCGTCCGGCGAGGCGAGCGCCTTCTCGACCTCCTTCGCGAAGGCCTCGACATCGGTCACCGCGAGCAGTGCGGAACGGTCGGTCCAGGCGAGATGGGCGATCTGGTGGGCGATGGTCCAGCCGGGGGCGGGGGTGGGCCGTACCCAGCCGCTCTCCTCCAAGTCCCGCACCAGCAGGTCGACTTCCTCGCTCTCCCGGTTCAGATCGTCGATCACGGGCGACGGGTCGGACACGATGGCGCTCCTGGGGGCACGACGGTGTGCGGTGCGGTGCGTTCTGGAGCATGGCAGGGGGCCAAGAAACAAGCAAGCAAGCCTGCTTGAAATAATGGCGAGAGAAAGTCGATCTCGGACAAAGCGAGTCGGTCGCGTATCTTCCCCACGCGAGCAGCCGCCCGTGACGCGGGCGATATCGAGCGAGGCCCTGCCGCATCAGGAGATCGGCGGCAGGGCCGGCCTCACGCGATGGGGTCGATGGTGATCTGCCAGATGGAGACGAGTTCCGTTCGCGGCGTGATCATGTAAACAAAGAAGCCGCCGTCCACGAACGCGTGCTTCGCACCCTCATCTGCTCCCTGATAGGAAGGCCCATGGAGATGAAGGGCTTGGGCTGCCCTGACCAGCTCCTCCGCCTTCTTCTCCACCTCGACGATGAACGCGGGTGGAGCACCGGCCGCCACCGTCTCCTCGTCCGGGACGTATTCCCACTGCCAGGTCACGCGTCGTGCACCGCTTTGGCCGCGTCGCGATAGATTCCACCGGCCGTAGCCAGGTGCCTACGCGCCTCGTCCGGCACGGTCGCCACGTGGGCCAGGTACTCGGCGCGGTGGTACGCCTTCGCCGTCTCCGGGTGCCGCTCGATCTCGATGAGTGCGGCCCAGTGGTCAAGATATGCATGGACGGGCTTGATGGAGCCGTGTTCCACGGCCTCCGCCAGGGCCTGATCCTTGGCCTGGTCGTAGGCAGCCAGGAGTTGTGGAGCGACTACATTGCAGGCGGCGCGGAGGGCTCCCGGAGTACGCTCCGGGCGGGGGATCAACGGTCCGTCGCCTGCCGCTTCGGCATGCTGCACGCTCACGCTGCCGTTCCCTTCGTCGCATCGGTGCCGGTGATGGACTTGCCCTTCCCCTGTTGCATCTGACGCAAGAGGTCCAAAGCATCAACCCGACTGTAGCGTTCACCGCCATCCCTTGCGGAACAGTTTGCGCTTTTCGCTCACCCGTCTCCGATATGCCCAGGCGTCGGTTCAACAGGCCTGTTCGGTATCCAGCCCCTTCGCACGCCCCCGCCCGACCTGCGTCCGTACCGCCCCCATGCTCGCCCCGATGACCAGGGCGATCGCGACGGCCTCCGTGGTGGAGAGGGCCTGGTCGAGGATCAGGAAGCCCGCCGTCGCGGCGATGGCCGGTTCCAGGCTCATCATGATCGCGAAGGTGGAGGCGGGCAGGCGGCGCAGGGCCAGCAGTTCAAGTGTGTACGGCAGGACCGAGGAGAGTACGGCGACGGCCGCGCCCAGGGCGACGGTGGTCGGGTCGAGCAGTCGGGTCCCCGACTCGATGATCCCCAGGGGCAGGAACAGCACCGCCGCGACCACCATGGCCAGCGCCAGCCCGTCGGCCTGCGGGAAGCGTCGCCCCGTACGGGCGCTGAAGACGATGTACGCCGCCCACATCGCGCCCGCGGACAGGGCGAAGGCGACGCCCGCCGGGTCGAGGCTGCTGAAGCCTCCGCCGCCGAGCAGGAAGACGCCGCCGAGGGCGAGGCCGGCCCAGACCAGGTTCACGGCGCGGCGGGAGGCGAGGACCGAGAGGATGAGGGGGCCGAGGACCTCGAGGGTGACGGCGGGGCCCAATGGGATGCGGGCGACCGATTGGTAGAAGAGCCCGTTCATCGCGGCCATGGTGATGCCGAAGACGACGACCGTGCCCCAGTCGGCCCGTGAGTGCCCGCGCACCTTGGGGCGGCAGACCACGAGCAGCACGATCGCGGCCACCAGCAGCCGCAGGGTCACGACACCCAGCGCCCCAGCGCGCGGCATGAGGGTCACGGCCAGCGCGCCGCCGAACTGTACGGAGATGCCTCCGGCGAGGACCAGGCCCACGGGGCCGAGAGCGCCTCGTCGGCCCGGGGCGCCGCCGCCTGTCGTGGACGCGGGTGCCGCGCCCGGGGCGGCCGAGGCCGCAGACGTCGAGGCGGTCGGGGCGGCGCTGGGGCTGTTCACGGGGCCTTCCAGGGGGCTTGTCTCAGGATTCGTACATCTCACTGCACTTTCCAGTCCAGGGTAATGGACTCGGTCAGGCGTGTGAACCCTTTATGGGCCTGTCCTGTCTATCTCAGGCGCCGTCCCAGCGCACCTCGTCGCGGAAGAGGGGGCGACCGTCGGGGAGGTAACCGGTCAAGGGGTCGTAGCTGAGGGCGTCGCAGCTCAGGGGGTCGTAGAGGGGATCGGGCACGGCGTTGGGGGCTTCGGTCGCGAACTCGGCCGGGAGCGCGTCCGGGAACCAGGCTCCCGTGAAGGCCTGGGGGGCCACGCCGGGCGCGTAACCGGAGGTTCCGTAGTCCATCGGAACGCCCGCGTACACCGCGCCCGGGACCGCAGGACCACCAGGAAAGACCCCAGGAACCCCAGGAACCCCAGAAGCCCCAGCCGCCTCCGTGAACAGCGGCAACCGCAGCTCCCCGGTGTCCATCGTCACGTTGTTCTGCGAGCGGTGCAGCCGGGAGTACGCGCCACCTCGGGCGAGGAGTTCGTCGTGGCGGCCCGTTTCGACCACCCGGCCGCGGTCGACGACCAGGATGCGGTCGGCGTCCGGGGCGAGGTTGAGGTCGTGGGTGATCATGATCGTCGTACGGCCTGTCATCAGGCGCCGCAGCGGTTTGATCACGCGGCGCGCGGCCATCGCGTCCAGGCCGGTCGTCGGCTCGTCGAGGACGAGGACCGGGGCGTCGCGCAGGATGGCGCGGGCGATGGCCAGCCGCTGGAGCTGGCCGCCGGACAGCCGGGCCGAGTTGGGGTCGATCTTGGTGTCGTACCCCTCGGGCAGCTTCATGATGAAGTCGTGCGCGTCGGCCGCCCGGGCCGCCTCGACGAGCGCCTCGTCGCTCGCGCCGGGCCGGCCGCAGCCGATGTTCGCGCGGACGGTGTCGTGCAGGACGAGGGTCTCCTGCGGCAGCAGCGTGACGTACTCGCGCAGCCGGGCCAGCGGGAAGTCGCGCACCGGGACGCCGTCGAGGAGGACGGATCCGGAGTCCGGGTCGTAGAAGCGCAGGAGGAGCTTGGAGACGGTGGACTTGCCCGCGCCGCTCGGGCCGGTGACGATCACCAGTTCGCCGGGGCTGACCGTGAAGGAGAGGCCCTGGAGGGCGACGGTGTCCGCGCCGGGGTAGCGGAAGGACGCGTCCCGTACCTCGACGGCACCGTCGGGTCGGCCGAGTCGGCTCTCCGCCTCGCGCGCCGGGTCGGCCACGGAGGGGCGGACGTCCAGGATCTCGATCAGCCGTTCGGCTCCGGCCGTGGCGGCGGCGATCGTGAGGCCGAGCTGGGCCAGGCCGCGGACGGGCGGGTACAGGTAGCCGAGGAACGCGGCGAAGGCGAGCAGCTGGCCGAGCGTCATCCGGCCGTGGGAGATCTCCCAGGCGCCGATGCCGATCACCGCCAGCACGCACACCGTTTCGATGACCTGGACGAGCTGCTCGTACAGTTCGTTCAGGCGGGCCGAGCGCACGGAGGCCTTGAACCAGGCGGTCGCCTCCTGGTTCAGCCGCCGCCGCTCGGCGTCCCGGCGGTCGTACGCCTGGGTGAGGACGATGTTGCCGAGCGACTCCTCGACGACGGAGATGATCGCGCCGTCGGCCACCCGGCCCTCGCGCGAGACGGACTTGATGCTGCCGGAGAAACGGCGGGCGGCCAGCCAGAACAGCGGTGCGAGGACGAAGGTCGCCGCCGCCAGGTCCCAGCGCAGCCAGAACGCGGCCGCCGCGTAGAAGAGCGCGCTGAACGCCGCCGACGCCGCGCCCACCAGGCCCGACATCACCATCTGCTCGATCGACTCGACGTCGCTGGTCATGCGGGACAGCAGGTCGCCCTGGCGGTGGCGTTGGAAGAAGTGCGGTGGCAACTTCTGTACGTGGTCGAAGACGTGCTCGCGCAGCCGCATCACGAAGCGCTCGGTCACCCAGGTGGCGAGGGAGTTGCCCGCGTAGGCGACGGCCGCGCCGAGCACGGCGACGGCCAGCCACTCGGCGGCCGGGCCCCAGAACGCCGACAGCGAGCCCTGTTGCAGCGCGTTGTCGGTCAGATCGCTGAAGATGAGGATGGCGGCGGTCTCGGCGAGCGCGGCGAGCACCGTGCACACCCAGACGACCAGCAGCCAGCCCCGCAGCCCCTTGGTCATGGGCCAGAAGCGGCGGAAGGCGGTACGGGCGGGAATGGTCGGGGTGTAGTAGTCGAGGCCGTCCTCGTCCTCGTACTCTTCGTCGCCGTCCGCGTATTCCTCGTGCCTCTGCTGGGCCATGGCCCTCCTCAATTAAATTGCAGGCCGTGCCGGGAGAATTCAGCCCACCGTCGGAATAACCAGCGGGCAGCTTCACGAAGTCACAAGAAAAAAAGGGCCGACGGTGTGCCGTCGACCCTTTTCCCTACCGCCGGATCAGCTGTCACCCTTGGGGAACGGCTTGGGGAGCGGCTTGTGCGCCTTCTTGCGCGGCTTGGGCGCCGGCGGGGGCGGGAGCTGCTTCGACTTGGGCTTGGCGGTCAGGGGGGCAAGCTTCTTGAAGCTCATGCCAACTCCTTGAGGATCTGAAGGCGCAAATGATGCAGTGGTGCGAGAATTCTCTACGGAAACGGGCGGGAATTCCCTGGTCGTCACCTCGGATTTCCCTGCCGCCCGACATGAAGAAACCTACACGCCACCACCCCAGGACACAGCACAAGTCGACTGTGAATCCCCTTATGAAACCTGAGAGTTGACTAAAAAGCCTGGGTATTGGTTGTCCGTCGGCCCGCGGTGCGTGGCCGTCAGCGGCGGGACATGTACAGGTCGAGCGCCTTGTGCAGCACGCGGTTGAGGGGGAAGTCCCACTCGCCGAGGTACTCGATGGCCTCGCCGCCCGCGCCGGACTTGAAGCGGAGCAGGCCGAGGAGGTGGTTGCTCTCCTCCAGGGTGTCGGTGATGCCGCGGAAGTCGTAGACGGCGGCGCCGAGTTCGTAGGCGTCGGTCATCATGCGCCACTGGATGGCGTTGTTGGGCTGGACCTCGCGCTTGCGGCTGGTGGACGCGCCGTAGGAGTACCAGACGTGTTCGCCGACGGTCAGCATCGTGGCCGCGGCGAGGACGTCGCCGTCGTGGTGGGCGAGGTAGAGCCGCATGCGGTCGGGGTCCTCGGCGGTCAACGCGGTCCACATCCGCTGGAAGTAGGGCAGCGGGCGGGGGATGAAGCGGTCCCGCTCGGCGGTCTCCGCATACAGCTCGTAGAAGGCGGGCAGGTCGTCGTAGCCGCCCCGCACCACCTTCACGCCCGCCTTCTCGGCCTTCTTGATGTTGCGCCGCCACTGCTGGTTGAGGCCGCGCTGAATCTCTTCCAACGACCGTCCGGCGAACGGCACTTGGAAGACGTAGCGCGGCTGACCGGCCGCGAACCCGTCCTCGCCGCCCGCCTCGGTCTGCTGCCACCCCATGCCTCGCAGCCGCTCGGCGACGTCGAAGGCCCGCGACTCGTACGTCGTCGGCTCCGCGTCCCGCAGCCGCCGCGCGGCCGGATCGGCGATCGCCGCCTTGACCGCGTCCGCGCTCCATCGTCGTACGACCACGGGTGGCCCCATCTTCACCGTGAACGCGCCGCGCGCCTTGAGGTACGCCAGCATCGGATCGAGCCACCGCTCGACGAGATCCGCGGCATACCAGTCGATGACCGGCCCCTCCGGCAGATAGGCCAGATACCGCTTCACCTTCGGCAACGGCCGCAACAACACCAGCCCCGTTCCGACGAGCCGCCCCTCCTCGTCGAACCACCCCAGACTCTCCGCCCGCCAGTCCGGCTTCACCTCACCCCACGACGGCACCTGCATATGGCTGGCCGACGGCCGTGTCCTGACGAACGCCAGATGCTCTTCACGGCTGATGGCCTGGAGACGCAGGCTCCGGACACTCATACGCGGCACTCCTCATGAGGGGGCGGGTGGCTTCGCCAGCGTACTTACGGGGCTTCGGCACCCCAGGCGCGCTCAGGTACGGTCCCCCTCCCCCAGCCCCTCCGCCAGCACCTCCGCCAGATGCCGCCCTCTGCGGCCCGCCAGTTGGTCCAGTTGGGTGCGGCAGGAGAAGCCGTCCGCCAGGATCACCGTGTCGTCGGTCGCCGACCGTACCGCCGGGAGGAGCTGCTCCTCCGCGCACGCGGTGGACACCTCGTAGTGGCCTTTCTCGAAACCGAAGTTGCCCGCGAGGCCGCAGCAGCCGCCGGACAGGGTGCCGGTGAGGCCCGCCGCCTCGCGCAGGCGGCGGTCCGCCGCGTCGCCGAGGACGGCGTGCTGGTGGCAGTGGGTCTGGCCGGCTGCCGGGCGGCCGATGGACGGGGGTGACCAGTCCGGGGCGAGCCGTTCCAGCGCTTCGGCGAACGTCAGCACCGCCGACGCCAGGCGCGCCGCGCGCGGGTCGTCGTGGAGGAGCTCCGGGAGGTCCGTGCGCAGGGTGGCGGCGCAGCTCGGTTCCAGGACGACGACGGCGGGGGTCTTCGGGTGGATGTCGGGGTCCAGGAAGACGCCCATCAGGTCGAGCGTGCGGCGCATCACCGTGCGGGCGCGGTCCAGCTGGCCCGTGGAGACGTAGGTCAGACCGCAGCAGACCCGGCCCCGGTGGCCCACCGACCATGGGGTGGCGGAGGCGGACACACCCGCGCCGGCCCGCGACTTCCGCATCGCCACCGTCGGCGTCAGCATCACGTCCACCCCCGCCGCCTCCAGCACCCGTACGGCCGCCTGCCCCACGGACGGCGAGAGGTGCTCCGTGAAGGTGTCCGGCCAGAGGAAGGCCACCTCACCAGGACCCGCCTCGGCGCCCTGACACTCGTACGCCCCCTCTCGCATCATGCGCCGCACCCGCTCCTTGAACCGCCGCCGCCACCATCGGCTGAACGTCTCCGCCGCCACCCGCGGAATCTCCCGCTCGGGCGCGATCCCGCCCAGCCGCTTGGCCACGGCGGCCAACGGGCGTACGGAGGCGAGGGCGTTGACGAATCGGGCCGTTCTCGTGCGGGCCACCAGGCCCAGCCACACCGGCAGCCACCCCATCGCGTAGTGCGCGGCCGGGCGCCGCCGCCCCTCGTAATGGTGGTGCAGGAACTCCGCCTTGTACGTGGCCATGTCGACGCCCACCGGGCAGTCGGACCGGCATCCCTTGCAGGACAGGCACAGATCCAGCGCGTCACGGACCTCGGTCGACCGCCACCCGTCCGTCACCACCTCGCCCGCGAGCATCTCGTGCAGCAGCCGCGCCCGCCCCCGTGTGGAGTGCTCCTCCTCGCCCGTCGCCCGGAAGGACGGGCACATCACCCCCGGACCAGCAGCGGCCGTCGTACGGCATTTGGCGATGCCCACGCATCTGCGCACCGCCGCCGAGAAGTCCCCGCCGTCCGCCGGATAGCCGAACGCGCCGTCGACCGGCTGCCGGGGCAGCACCGCGAACCGCAGGTTCTCGTCCAGCCGGTGGGGCCGCACGAGCATCCCGGGGTTGAGGAGGCCGTCCGGGTCCCAGAGGTCCTTCGCCCGCTCGAAGAGCCCGACCAGCTCCCTCCCGTACATCCTCGGCAGCAGCTCGGCCCGCGCCTGTCCGTCGCCGTGCTCGCCCGAGAGCGAGCCTCCGTGGGACACCACCAGCTCCGCCAGCTCCTCCGAGAAGCGGCGGAAGCGGCCGAGTCCTTCGCTCGTCATCAGGTCGAAGTCGATACGGACGTGGATGCAGCCGTCACCGAAGTGCCCGTACGGCGTGCCGCGCAGGCCGTGGGCCGTCAGCAGGCCCCGGAAGTCACGGAGATACGGCCCGAGCCGGGCCGGCGGCACCGCGCAGTCCTCCCAGCCCGGCCACGCCTCACTCCCGTCCGGCATCCGCGTCGCCGTACCGCTCGCGTCCTCCCGCAGCCGCCACAGGGCGCGCTGTCCCGCGGGGTCGGTGACGACCAGGGAGTCGATGACGTCGGCGGCCCGCACGATCGCGTCCGCACGCGCGCGTGCCTCGGCCCCAAAGTCACCGCCGGTCTCCACGAACAGCCAGGCACCGCCCCGCGGCAGCCCCGCGTCGGGCGGTACGAGGTCTGCGGCCATCCCCTCCACGGTGAGCGGCCCGAGCGGCAGCAGGCCCGCCGCCGCTTCCGCCGCCGCGCTCTCGTCCACGTACGCCAGCACGGCCAGCGCCCGCGCGCGCGGGGCCTCGACCAGGCGTACGACCGCCTCGGTCAGCACCCCGAGCGTGCCCTCGGAGCCGCAGAAGGACCGGGCGACGTCCGCGCCCTTCTCGGGGAGCAGCGCATCCAGCGCGTAACCGGAGATACGGCGGGGCAGCTCCGGGAATCCGGTGCGCAGGCGGGCCAGGTCGCCCTCCACCAGGGCCCGGAGGCCGGGCGGGGCACCCTGCCAGTCCCGGCCGAGCGTGCGCGGCTCCCCCCGGCCGTCGAGCACGGTCAGCTGCCGCACGCTGTCCGCCGTCGTGCCCCAGGCGACCGAGTGCGAGCCGCACGAGTTGTTCCCGATCATCCCGCCGAGGGTGCAGCGGCTGTGGGTGGACGGGTCGGGGCCGAAGCGCAGGCCGTGCGGGGCGGCGGCCTCCTGGAGGCGGTCCAGGACGACGCCGGGCTGGACGACGGCCGTCCGCGCGTCGGGGTCGAGCGCGACGATCCGGTTCATGTGACGCGTGAAGTCGAGGACGACGCCGGTGCCGGTCGCCTGTCCGGCGATCGACGTGCCGCCGCCGCGCGGCACGACCGGCACGCCGTGCGCGCGGCACACGGACAGGGCCGCCGCCACGTCGTCGGCGTCGCGCGGGGCGACGACGCCGAGCGGGACGCGCCGGTAATTGGACGCGTCCATGGTGGTCAGCGCCCGCGCGGTCACGTCGAAGGCGACCTCGCCGCGGACCTCCGCCGCAAGCCGTGCCGCAAGCGCGGCACGCAGTCCCGCCTCGCCCGGCCCACCCCTCGCCCCGAGATCCGTCATGCCCCCAGGATGCCCCCGCCCACTGACAACGACCGGAGCCGTCACCCTCGAATCGCCGGACACGGTCAGCGGAAGCGACCAGCGGACGTGATCATGCGAGGCAATCGCCGGACGCGATCACTGGTTACACGTGTATTGCGAGTCGATTATCGGCCCAGATCCGGAACCTTCCCAATGCGATCAGGAAGTCTCATATAGTGACCACAAGTTGAGCATCAGGTGTCTCCTCTCGCCCCAGACACGACCCAAGGCACGACCGAGGACACGACCGAGGACACGACCGAGGACACGATCATGACCGCGCCCACCCCCTCCGGCGAACGCCCCGCCCTCCGCGCCGTCGCGCCCGCCCCCCTGATCACCGCCGTCCTGGCGGCGCTCGCGGTCGTCATCGCGGTCGCGCAGTCCCCGAACTCCGTCCGCGTCCCCCTCGCCTGGGGCGCGGGCGCCGCTGCCGTAGTGCTGTGTGTCGCCGTCACGGTCGCCGCCCGCGCCGTCCAGGCGGGAAAGCTGGTACGCCGCCGCCTCGACGCCGTGACCCAGGACGCCGGACGGCTCCTCCAGGAACGGGCCCGGCTCGCCGAGGAGCTCAACCAGGAGCGGTCCCGGCTGGCGCAGGAGTCCGCCCGGGACCGGGCCCGCGTCGCGGACGCCGCGGCACGCGAACGCGCTCTCCTCACCCAGGAGTTCGAGGCCGAGCACCGGCGCCTGGCCACCGAAGCGGAAGCGGAAGAGCGGCGGTTCGCCGAACTCACGGCCGACAAGGAACGCCTGGCCGCACAGATCCGGCAAGCCGCGAACGACCGGGCGGCCGCCATCTCGGCCACCGCCAACGCGGCCGGCCGCATGCAGGCCCTGGCCACCGGCATGCTCGCCGACCTGCGCGCCATGGAAGAGCGGCACTCCGACGAGGAAGTCCTCGCCGACCTGCTGTACCTCGACCACCGCACCGCGCAGGCGGGCCGTCTCGCCGACTCCGTCGCCGTCCTCGCGGGCGCACGCTCCGGCCGCCGCTGGGCCCGTCCCATCGTCATGGAGTCGATCCTGCGCGGCGCGATGGGCCGCATCGGCGGCTACCAGCGTGTACGCGTCCACTCCTCCAGCGACGCCGCCGTCGCCGGACACGCCGCCGAGGGCGTGATGCACGCGCTCGCCGAACTCCTCGACAACGCCGCGAACTTCTCGCCGCCGACCGCCGAGGTCCACGTGTACGTCGAGGAGGTCCCGGCCGGCGTCATCGTCTCCGTCGAGGACAGCGGTCTGGTGATGGGCGACGTCCAGTTGCGCCGCGCCGAGCGCGCCGTCTCCGGCGACGGTGCCGACCTGGGCGGCCTCACCGGCACCCGGCTCGGCCTCGCGGTGGTCGGCCGGCTCGCCCGCAAACACGGCCTGAAGGTGTCCTTCCGGCCCTCCGCGCGCGGCGGCACCGGCGTCCTGGTGCTCATCCCCCAGGACCTCCTGGCACCGCAGACCGCCCCGGCACCGGCGGCCCCCGAGGCGACGCCCACCGCAGCAGCCACCGCGACGCCCACCGTGGCGCCCCCGGCCGCCGCCGAGGCGCTCCCACCGGCCTCGTACGCCGCCGCCCACGCCACCGCGGACCTCGACCCGGACCCGGTCCCCACCCACGAATCCCCCCGGCACGACACCCTCGCCGACACCGTCGCGCCGTCGACCGACAGCCTCCCCAAGCGCCGCCGTGGCCGCACCCTCGCGCACGCCGAGCGCAGCCGCGCCCGCCTCACGGGCCGGACCGACCCCGAACCCCGCACCGCCGAGACCGCCAAGGCCGCCGCCGCCCGCTTCAGCAGCTTCCGCCAGGCCGTCCGCGGCACGGCACCGGACCAGGCGGCGGTCCAGGGCACGGCCCACGAAGACACCGGACTCAGCACGTCGTACGACCCCGAGAGCACCCTGCGCACCACGGCGTACGCCCCCGAAGACGCCGTACGAGAAGAAGAAGCCGTACGGGACACCATCCCCGCCACCACCCCGCACCCGGAAGGCGACACCACTTCATGACCGGCACCACCACCGCCGACGAGAAGCTCTCCTGGCTCATCGAAGGCCTTCTCGAACGCACTCCGGGCGCCCGGCACGCTCTTGTGCTCTCCCGCGACGGCCTGAAGCTGTGTCGCACACCGGAGCTCACGGTCGACCGGGCCGACCAGCTCGCGGCGATCGCCGCCGGAATCCAGTCGCTGTCCCACGGAGCGTCCGTGGAGTTCGGCGACGGGACCGGGGGCGTGCGCTCGGCCATGGCCGAGTTCTACGGCGGAGTCCTGTTCATCGTGGAGGCGGGCGACGGTGCCCACCTCGCGGTGGTCACCGCCGAGGACGCGGACGCCGGGCTGGTCGGCCACAACATGAGCGAACTCGTGGAGCAACTCGGCGAGCACCTCAGCGCGCAGCCCCGGTCGTCATGAGCCGTCCGGGCAGGGACGACGCGCCCGACCGGCTGTACACCCTCACCGGGGGGCGCAGCCGGTCCGGGCCCGATACCCCGTTCGACCTGGTGACGCTCGTGGTCGCCGAGTGCGATCCGGTGGTGGGCATGCAGTCGGAGCACGCCGCGATCCTGCGGCTGTGCGAACGGCCCACGGCGGTCGTGGAGATCGCCGCCGAGCTGAAGCTGCCGGTGTCCATCACCCGGGTCCTGCTCTCCGACCTCCTCGCCCTGGGGCGCGTCAGCGCCCGTCACCCACGACCGTCCGCTGTTCCCGACCCCGACATCCTGGAGCAGGTGCTCGTTGGACTCCGTAACCTCTGACGCTCGTACGCCGCTGGAGGCGTCGGCCGACAACGGCCTGAAGATCGTGGTCGTCGGCGGCTTCGGCGTCGGCAAGACGACCCTGGTCCGCTCGGTGAGCGAGATACGTCCGCTCAACACCGAGGAGACGATGACCCGGGCCGGCGAGGCGATCGACGACATCAGCGAGGTGCGCGGCAAGTCCGCGACCACCGTCGCCTTCGACTTCGGCCGCATCACGCTCGACGCCCGCAATGTGCTGTACCTCTTCGGCGCGCCGGGGCAGGAACGCTTCTGGTTCCTCTGGGACCGCCTGTTCTCCGGCACCCTCGGCGCGGTCGTCCTCGTCGACACCCGCCGTATCGACGACTCCTGGTACGCGATCGACCGCCTGGAGCACCACGGCACACCGTTCATCGTCGCCTGCAACGACTTCGGCGGCCCCACGCACACCCCCGCCCAGCTCCGCGAGGCCCTCGACCTCGACCCGCACGTCCCGCTGATCGACTGCGACGCCCGCTCGCGGGAGTCCAGCAAGCGGGTGCTGATCACGCTGGTGGAACACCTGCAGACGACGTACGCCGCCGAAGCCGCCGCACTCGCCGACAGCCCCTCTAAATCCCCGGAGTTGGCCCTGTGACCCCCGCCCCCGTGCCCCTCAGCGGGCCCCGGTTCCAGACCGAACCCGCCGAGTTGTACCGGGAGATGCGGCGCGATCACGGTGCCGTGACGCCGGTCGTGCTGGACGGCGACATCCCCGCCTGGCTGGTGCTCGGCTACCGCGAACTGCACCAGGTCACCGGCGATCCCGTGCTGTTCAGCCGCGACTCCGACCTGTGGAACCAGTGGCCGAACATCCCGGACGACTGGCCGCTGCTGCCCATGATCGGCCGCAAGCAGCCCTCGATCCTCTACACCGTCGGCGAGCGCCACCGTGAGCGCGCCGCGATGATCAGCGAGGCGCTCGAGGCCGTCGACCCCTTCGAACTGCGCGCCCACGCCGAGAAGTTCGCCGACGAACTGATCGATGCGGTGTGCGCCAAGGGCGAGACGGACATCATCGGGGACTACGCCGCTCTGCTGCCCGTCCGCGTCCTCGCCACGCTCTACGGCTTCTCCGAGGAACAGGGACCCGGCCTGGTCACCGCCCTGAACGACATGATCAACAGCCGCGAGAACGCCCTCGAGGGCCAGCAGCACCTGGCCGGCTCCATGGCGCGGCTGCTGGCCGACCGGAAGGCCGAGCCCGCGAACGACGTGGTGTCCCGGATGCTCGAGAACACCAGCGGCTTCACCGACGAAGAGATCATGCAGGACCTGATGGTCATGATGGCCGCCGGCCACCAGCCGACCGCCGACTGGATCGGCAACTCGCTGCGCCTGATGCTGACCGACGACCGTTTCGCGGCCTCCCTCTTCGGCGGCCGCCACAGCGTCGCCGAGGCCATGAACGAGGTCCTGTGGGAGGACACTCCCTCCCAGAACATCGCCGGCCGCTGGACCTCCCGCGACACCCAGCTTGGCGGCCGCCGCATCCGCGCGGGTGACCTCCTCGTCCTCGGCCTCCAGGGCGCCAACTCCGACCCCCAGGTCCGCACCGACGGCTCCGCCCTCACCGGCGGCAACAACGCCCACTTCTCCTTCGGCCACGGCGAGCACCGCTGCCCGTTCCCGGCGCAGGAGGTCGCGGAGGTCATCGCCCGGACGGGCATCGAGGTCGTACTGGACCGGCTGCCGGACATCGACCTGGCCGTACCCGCCGAGTCACTGACCCGGCGCCCCTCCCCGTGGCTGCGGGGCCTGACCGAACTTCCTGTGCGCTTCGCTCCGACGCCGGCCTTGGGAGGCACCTCCGCATGACCGCTCCTACCGCTCCTCGTATCGTGCTCGACCCGTTAGTGTCCGACCTGGAGGGCGAGAGCGCCCGGCTCCGGGAAGCGGGACCCCTCGCCGCCGTGGAGCTGCCCGGCGGCGTCCCCGTGTGGGCGGTCACCCACCACGCCGAGGCCCGCGCGCTGCTCACGGACCCCCGGCTGGTGAAGGACATCAACGTGTGGGGCGCCTGGCAGCGCGGGGAAATACCCCCCGACTGGCCGCTGATCGGACTCGCCAACCCCGGCCGCTCCATGCTCACCGTGGACGGCGCGGACCACCGCCGGATGCGCACGCTCGTCGCCCAGGCGCTCACTCCGCGCCGGGTGGAGCAGATGCGGGAGCGCATCAGCAAACTGACGGAGGGCCTGCTGGACAACCTGGCGGGTGAGGTCGCCGTCGACCTCAAGGCCGACTTCGCCTACCCCCTCCCCATGTACGTCATCGCCGACCTCATGGGCATAGCCGAATCCCGGCTCCCCCGCCTCAAGGAACTGTTCGAGAAGTTCTTCTCCACGCAGACCCCGCCCGCCGAAGTCATCGCCACCCTCACCGAGCTGGCCGGAATCATGGCCGACACGGTCGCGGCCAAGCGTGCCGAGCCGGGCGACGACCTCACGTCCGCGCTGATCCTGGCCTCCGAGGACGGCGACCACCTCACCGACGAGGAGATCGTCTCCACCCTCCAGCTGATGGTCGCGGCGGGCCACGAGACGACGATCTCCCTCATCGTCAACGCCGTGGTCAACCTCTCCACCCACCCCGAACAGCGCGCCCTCGTGCTCTCCGGCGAGGCGGACTGGTCGTCGGTGGTCGAGGAGACCCTGCGCCACTCCACCCCCACCTCCCACGTCCTGATCCGCTTCGCGACGCAGGACGTCCCGGTCGGGGACAAGGTCATCCCGGCGGGTGACGCGCTGATCGTGTCGTACGCCGCGATCGGCCGTGACGAGAAGGCGCACGGCCCCACCGCCGGGGACTTCGACATCACCCGTACGATCGAGAACCGGCACATCTCCTTCGGTCACGGCCCACATGTCTGCCCCGGCGCGGCGCTGTCCCGCCTGGAGGCGGGGGTCGCTCTGCCCGCGCTGTACGAGCGGTTCCCCTCACTCGACCTGGCGGTCCCGGCGTCCGAGCTCCGCAACAAGCCGGTGGTGACGCAGAACGACCTGTTCGAGCTTCCGGTGCGGCTGATCGCGGACTGAGGGATTTCCGCCCCCGCCGCCCCTACCCATTCCCGTCCCCTGGGGGCTCCGCCCCAGACCCCCGCTTCGGCCTGAACGGCCTCGTCCTCAAACGCCGGACGGGCCGAGATGCCCAGGGGCGCGGGGCTGTGACATGGTGCGGCTCCGCCGCGTGGGCGCGCCCAGCCCCCACCCTCCCGCAGCAAAAGAACCACCTGGCGGGGTCTGGGGGCGGAGCCCCCAGGAACGGGATGGGACGGGTAGGGGCGGCGGGGGCGCAAAACCCCACCACAGCCACCCCACCCCCCCGTCTCACCCGACGGACGAAGTTTCACCCCCGTTTCCGGAAACGGCTAGGCTCCCACCGTGGCTGATATCCAGATCCCCGCTGACATCAAGCCCGCCGACGGACGATTCGGCGCGGGCCCCTCCAAGGTGCGTACGGAGGCGCTCGACGCACTCGCCGCGACCGGCAGTTCCCTCCTCGGCACCTCCCACCGCCAAGCCCCGGTCAAGAACCTGGTCGGCAAGGTGCGCGAAGGCGTACGCGACCTGTTCTCCCTGCCCGAGGGCTACGAGGTGATCCTCGGCAACGGCGGCTCCACCGCCTTCTGGGACATCGCGACCCACGGCCTCATCGACAACAAGTCGCAGCACCTCACCTTCGGCGAGTTCAGCTCGAAGTTCGCGAAGGCGGCCAAGCTCGCCCCCTGGCTGGCCGAGCCCACCGTCATCTCCTCCGACCCGGGCACGCACCCGCAGCCGGCCGCCGAGGCGGGCGTCGACGTCTACGCCTTCACGCACAACGAGACGTCCACCGGTGTCGCCGCCCCCCTCAAGCGGGTCGCGGGCGCCGACGAGGGCGCGCTCGTCCTCGTGGACGCGACGAGCGGCGCCGGCGGTCTGCCCGTCGACATCGCCGAGACCGACGTCTACTACTTCGCCCCGCAGAAGTCCTTCGCCTCCGACGGCGGCCTGTGGATCGGCGTCTTCTCCCCGGCCGCGATCGAGCGCGCCGAGCGCATCCACGCGTCCGGCCGCCACATCCCGGAGTTCTTCAGCCTCCCCACGGCGATCGACAACTCCCGCAAGAACCAGACGTACAACACCCCGGCGCTGGCCACCCTCTTCCTGCTCAACGAGCAGCTGGAGTGGATCAACGGCCAGGGTGGTCTCGCCTGGTCCGCGGGCCGTACGAAGGACTCCTCGACCCGCCTGTACTCCTGGGCGGAGGACTCCAAGCACGCGACGCCGTTCGTCACCGACCCGGCCAAGCGCTCCCAGGTCATCGGCACGATCGACTTCGCCGACGAGATCGACGCCGCCGCGATCGCCAAGGTGCTGCGCGCCAACGGCATCGTCGACACCGAGCCCTACCGCAAGCTCGGCCGCAACCAGCTCCGTGTCGCGATGTTCCCGGCGATCGACCCGGCGGACGTCGAGGCGCTGACGAAGTGCATCGACTACGTGATCGAGAAGCTGTAAAAGCTCCTTCCGATACATCTGATACGTCGACGGGGGCGCCCGGCACCACACAAGGTGCCGGGCGCCGCCGTTCCCGTACCGCAAAGATCAGCGGCTGAGTTTCCGGAACCGCCGCACAGCGAGCGGCAGGAACACGGCCGTGAGGATCAGCGGCCACACCCCCGACATCAGCAGGGCGTGCTGTTCGACCCACGAGTCGCCGCTGCCGACCGGGGTTCCGAACAGCTCCCGGGTGGCCGCGGCGGTGGAGGAGATCGGGTTCCAGGCCGCCACGAAGCCCAGCCAGTCCGGCATCAGCTGGGGCGCGACGAAGATGCTGGAGATCATGGTCAGCGGGAAGGCGACCGCGAACAGGCCGCCCGCCGCCTCCGGGTTGGGCACGAGAAGCCCGAGCCACACCCCGAGCCAGATCAGTGCGAACCGCAGCCACAGCAGCAGTCCGAAGGCGGCCACGAAGCCTAGCCCGCCGTCCGGCCGCCAGCCCATCACGAACGCCGTGAGCATCAGGATCGTCAACTCCGCGCAGGCGACGATCAGATCGGTGACGCCACGCCCGGCCACAACGGCGGACGGCGCCATCGGCATGGAACGGAACCGGTCGATGACACCCTTCGTGGCGTCGTACACGACGACCGTCGCGGTGTTGATGAACCCGAAGGCCATCGTCATCACGAACATGCCCGGCATCAGGAAGTCCTGGTAGTCCCCGCCGCCCGGCACCTTCATCGCGCTACCGAACACATATCCGTACAGCAGCACGGACAGGATCGGGAAGCCCAACTGCCAGGCGATGTTGATGGGCTGGCGCTGGTAGTGGGTGAGCCCGCGGCGCACGATGTTCCAGCAGTCGGCGAGCGCCCAATAGGCGCGGCCGTGCGTGGGCCGCTCGGCCAGGTCCACGGCGCTCATGCCGCGACTCCCTTCGTGTCGGCGGCGGCGGAAACCGTCTCCGTGCGATGCCCGGTCAGGCTCAGGAACACATCGTCCAGACTCGGCCTGCGCAGCCCGATGTCCTCGACCGCGATGCCCTCGTCCTGGAGGGTCCGCGCCACGTCGGTGAGCGCGGCCACCCGGTCGGTCACCGGCGCGTGCACCCTCAACTCGGCCTCGTCCGTCTCCGGTTCACCGTCCGCCACCCGGGCCACGACCTTGACCGCCCGCGGGATGTCCGCGCGCTCCGTGACGACGACCTCGATACGGTCACCGCCGATCGTGTTCTTCAGCCCGTCCGGGGTGTCGTCGGCGATGGCGCGCCCCTGGTCGATCACGGTGATGCGCGAGGCCAGCTTGTCGGCCTCCTCCAGGTACTGCGTGGTCAGCAGCACGGTCGTACCGCCCGCCACCAACGCCCGTACGGAATCCCAGACTTCACCCCGGCTGCGGGGATCGAGCCCGGTCGTCGGCTCGTCGAGGAAGAGAACGCTCGGGGCGAGGATCATGGAGGCGGCGAGGTCGAGACGCCGCCGCATGCCCCCGCTGTACTGCCCGACCCCCTTGTCCGCCGCGTCCACGAGATCGAACTGCTCCAGCAGCTCCCCGGCTCGCAGCCGCGCCCCCCTGCCGCCCAGGTGGAACAACCGCCCGAACATCTCCAGGTTCTGCCGTCCGGTGAGGACCTCGTCCACGGCCGCGTACTGCCCGGTGAGCCCGATGCGCTCCCGCACCTCGCGCGGTCGGCGCGCCACGTCGAGGCCCGCGACCCGCGCATGTCCCCCGTCGAGCTTCACGAGCGTGGACAGGATGCGGACGGCGGTGGTCTTGCCCGCGCCGTTCGGACCCAGCAGCCCGTGCACCGTCCGCTCCCTGACGCCGAGGTCGAACCCGTCCAGCGCGCGCTTCTCCCCGTACCGCTTCTCCAGCCCTTCGGCCCACACCGCGTAACCGTCCACGCCACCCCTCCTGCCCGTCGACCACCAAACTGAGTACGCCGTACTCTAAAGAGAGTACACCGTACCCAATTCTTCCGCGGGGATTATTCTGAGGACCATGACGAGCGGTACGGAGACCAGCGGCAGCGGCGACATCGTCCGCACCCTCGCCCTGCTGTGGGACACCGGCAAACGCCCCAGCCGCGGCCCCAAACCGGGCCTGAGCCTCGACGCGATCGTGGAAGCGGCCATCCGGGTCGCGGACGCGGACGGCCTGGACGCGGTCTCGATGCGCCGCCTGTCCACCGAGCTCGGCACCGGCACCATGTCGCTGTACCGCTACGTCCCCGGCAAGGCCGAGCTGCTCGACCTGATGCTGGACCGCGTCCAGCGCCCCTCCGAGGACCCGGAGGTCTTCGGTGAGGGCTGGCGGGCGGCCCTGGAAGCCCTGGGCCGCGCGACCCTCGCCCTCTACCGGCGCCACCCCTGGCTGCTCCAGGTCAACCAGACCCGTCCGATCCTCGGCCCGAGCGCACTCGACGGCATGGAGAAGATGCTCTCCCGCATCAAGCCGATGGGCCTGTCCGATCCGGAGCTGGTCTCGGCGATCATCATGATCGACGGATATGTCTTCGGGGCCGCCCGCACGCAGGTGTACCAAAAGGAGGCGGAACGCAGAACCGGACTGACGGACGCCGAGTTCTGGCAGGCCCACATCCCCGTCTTCGAGAAGGTCATGGCCGACGGCCGGCACCCTTTCCTCGCCTCCCTCAGCGAGGACGCCTTCGGCGCCGACTTCGACCACTTCGAGTTCGGCCTGCAGCGGATGCTGGACGGGCTGGAAGCGCTGGTCGCCCGGCGCGCCGAAAGCTGACAGCCAAGGGCTGACAGCCGGGGGACGCCTCAGCCCTTGCGCAGCAGCCGCTTGATCCCGAACACCGCGGCCAGGCCGACGGCGAGGGCAAGCGCTCCGACCTTGAAGTCGGCGTTCATATCGCCGCCGCCCCCGTCGGCGGCCGCCGAACCGCCGCTCTTCGAAGGTGACGCGGAGCTCTCACCGCCGCCCGGGACGCTCTCCGCCGCCACGCCACTGCCCGCCCCCTCGCTCCCGTACAAGAGCTTCGCCCCGTCGGCCGAATAGGTGACGGACTCCCCCTGCCCCTGCAACGGCACGCTCAGCCGCCCCTGCCGCTTGATCTTCCCGCCGTTCCAGTCGTACGAGATCCCGCCGAAGTACCCGCGTACGGCAAGCTGCTTGCCATCGGGAGAGAAGGCGCCGTCGGTGGTCCAGAGGTCGATGGCGGGCCCGCGCCGGAAGACGTTCGTACCGGAGGCGGAGAGCTGGGCGGGGCCCTCGTACAGGTGCCCGCCGTCCTCGTTCTTGTCGACGATGTAGACCCGCCCGGTCTTCGGGTGCACCATCATCGCCTCCGCGTCGCGGGCCCCGTCCGCGTACTTCACCACGTACTGCGTGGCGCGGATCGTCTGGTCCTTCAGCACCTTCGGCTCGGGCAGCTCGTAGATCCACACGTACGACCAGGTGCCGCCGAGGTTGTCGCCGATGTCGCCGACGTAGAGGTGGCCGTCGGGCCCGATGGAGATGGCCTCGACATCCCGGGGCGCGCCGACCCCGCTCATGGTGATGGTGGCGACGGTCTCACCCGTCTTGCTGTCGACGGCGTACAAGTAGGCCCCGTCGTCGCTGTCGTTGTGGGTCCAGTAGACGCCGGGGTGGAGGTGCGAGGCGGCGAGTCCGCTGGACTCGGTGATCCGGGGGTCCTTGATCGTGAACCCGCCGTCCCCGTCGTCGGCCACGGCCGGTGCCGACAGTACGAGGACGAGGGCGAGGGCGGTTCCGGCGAAGAACGGAAGCGATCGGCGCATGACCCCAAGACTGCCATCCCGCACGAGCGGAGTCCGGGCATGTCCCCCACGGATGCACGCCCCAGGGCGTGTCCAGCCTCACACGCTCACGGCCCATGACGCCCGTACCGATCGTCCATGATGAGCGGATGCTCAGGTTCATGCCCGTCGGCGACTCCATGACGATCGGAAGCGCGGGCGAACACACGTGGCGTTACCGGATGTGGCAGCACCTGCGCGCGACGTACGGAGGCCCGTTCAAGATCGTCGGTCCGCGCGAGACGCTGTACGACAAAGCGACGGAGTCCCCCGACTCGTACGAGTACGCCGATCCGGACTTCCCCAGGTCCCACCTGGCCGGCTGGGGCGAGGGCTGGCTGCACATGGCCCCGCTGATCGGCGAGGCGGTCCGGGCACAGCGGGCGGACGTGCTGCTGGTGTCACTGGGCCTGATCGACCTGGGCTTCTACACGAACGCGGCCCAGACCGCGGAGAACGCCCACACCTTCATCGAGGAGGCCCGCGCCGCGAACGCCCGGATCCGCATGGTCCTGCTCCCGGTGATCCCCAACGTCCGCGCCGAGTCCGACGCCCCCTTCGCCACCGAGGTCTCCGCCTTCAACGAACTCCTCGCGAAGACGGTCGCCGACCTCGACGAACCCCGCTCCCCCCTCCTCCTCGCCTCCCCACCCCCCTCCTACGACATCACCCTCGACACCTACGACGGCACCCACCCCAACGCGAGCGGCGAGCACAAGATCGCGGAGGGTTTCGCGGAGGCGATGTATCAGGCGTGGGACCTGGGCGATCCCTACGCCCCCTGACCGGCCGTCCGCATACGCAGCGCCTGGACGGACCAGTCGAGTACGGACGCCAGGCTCTCCGGGGCCGACCAGCCGTTGATCACCGCGAGCAGCTCCAAGTACCGCTCCCTGCGCGGGTCGTTGATGGTCTCGAGGCGGGTGAGAACATCCGCCGACCAAGCGGTGAGCGCCTCGACGATCGGCTCGGCCTCGGACGACCCCGGTTCGATCCCCGCCGCCAGGGCCGGCCCGACCCGGTCACGCACCACGGCGACGAGGTCACGAAGCGGTCCGGCGCCACCACGGCCCCGAGCCACCCGCTCGGCCCCCAGATCCGCAACCAACTCCCGCACGACGGCACGGAACTCCAGGTCCCGTGACAACTCGGCCAACTCCACCCAGGCCTCGACCTGTTCGGCCTCGGGGTGGTCGGGCAACTCAGGCGTGAACGACCGCCTGATGCCCAGGAGCGCGCCGGAACGACCAAAGACGGCGTCGAGGAAGTCATCGATCAGATGCCGGCGTTCGTCCTCGGAGAGCATGGCCAGGTGCTGCATAAGTTCCATCTCCTCAGGTGTGGACCCACGCCTGACCACCGCCGTCAACACCGCGTGCCGCAAGCGCAGGACGCGAATCTGCACCGCCAGCGCGTCCGCGTGCGCCGCCGCGACCTCGACGAGCGAGAGCTCGCGGTCCAGCACGCTCCGGATGGCGGGCAGGCCCACTCCCAGGTCCCGCAAGGTCCGCACGAGGCCCAGGCGGGCGGCGGCGTCGATGTCGTAGAGGCGATAACCAGCCGGGCTACGGCCGGTCGGCGGCACGATCCCCTGATCGGAGTAGAACCGAATGGCCTTGACCGTCAGCCCGGTCCGCCGGGCCAGGTCGCCGATCGAGTAGAGCGAGTCGATTGTGCCGCCGTCCATGCCCCCACCCTGACGCCTCCCCCTACGGGAGACACAAGCCCCAGCCGCAAAGTGACCGTCGGTGCGCCCACGTAGGCCAGTCCCCGGTCACCGCGCGTCAGGGGGCGCACACCGGGAGGCCAGGTGTAAGGGGACACGGTTTGCGGGGGCAACAGGAAGTAGTGGTTCCGCTCACCGGTCAGTTCACGGACGCTCGGCCCGGCGTCGAAGTCCGTACAGAGCATGAGTTCGGAGGCGACCCGTTCGGCGAGCGGTGCGCCGATGCGTACGGCGTCGAAGTGGATGCCTGCGAGCTCTCCATCTCCTACGGGGGAGACGTCGACTTGACCACCACCCTCGGCCTCACTCTCAAGACCGACGAGTTCCCCCGGGACTAGGGGCGACGTGGAGTCCGGCCAGGTAGACGGCCTAGGCCGCCCGCCAGACCGTCATGTCCGCCAACACGAAGCTGTCCCCGCTCTTCGGCAGCGCGGTCGACTTCACCTGGATCACGAGCAGCGCGATGTCTCCGGAGGGGTGCTTGATGCAGATCTCGCTTCCGGCAGCCGCCGCGGCCAGCGGGAGGCGGTGTTCTTTGGAGTCGGCGAGGGCGATACGGCACGAATCAAGGGGAGCCCCCGGCTTGCTGTAGTAGAGCATCTCGATCACGCTCGTGTCGCTCTCCAGCGCGCAGGTCTCCTCACAGACGAAGCGGATGTCCCCCTTGCTGTCCTTGCGGTCGACCGGCTCCTCGATGTCCACTGAGTTCTTCGCGTCCAGCCACCGTTGGGGGTAAGCGACGGCTTGCGGCGACTTGGGCGCGGTCGAGGAGGGGCGCGACGCCCCTGGTGTCCCGTCACCAGCCCTTGAGGCCGGCGCGGATGCCGATGAGGACGCCGTCGGACCGGGCGTCGAGGATGCGGCAGCGTCCCAGTCGCGGAGCCGGTTCGCCGCCTCCATGACCGTCCACGCCAGGCCCGTCAGCAGCAGCACACCCGCGGTCACGGCGGTGGTCGTGATCAGCGCGGTGCGTCGTCGGCGGGCCCGCCGCTCGTCCGGCGTCATCGTCCGCATCGGCTGCATCGGTCGCATCGGCTGCATCGGCTGCATCGGCGCGATCAACGGCAGTGGGTGCACCGGGGTGGGCGCGGGGACCGGAGCCGGAACCATCACCTCCGGCCCCGTGACCTCCCGCCAGACGGCCGGCCCCGCGCCCGCGTCGGCGTCCCGGCCCAGTCCCTGCCGGCACCACTCGATGACCTCCGCCGGGGTGGCCCGCTCTTCCGGATCGGCCGCGAGGCACCGGGCTATCAGTGGACGGAGCTGCTCGGGCAGAAGGGACAGGTCAGGTTTGGAGTGCACGATCCGGTACAGCACGCCGGCCGAGGGGCCGTCCCCGTACAGCGGCTCGCCCAGCGCTGCGAACGCCGCTGTCTGGCCGAGCGCGAAGACGTCGGTCGCCGCCGTGACTTCACCCGCGGACGCCTGCTCGGGAGCCATGAACTGGGGCGTGCCGACGGCGGCGCCCGTGGCTGTGTGCGAGGTGGTGTCAGAGGCCAGCGAGATGCCGAAGTCGATCACCCGGGGCCCGTCGGCGGCCAGCAGCACGTTCGACGGCTTCAGGTCCCGGTGCACGATTCCCGCACCGTGGATGGCCTGCAGCGCCTCGGCCACCCCCGCCATCAGCCACAACACCGCCGGCACCGGCAGTGGTCCGCGCCGGGCGACGGCCTCCGCCAGGGAGGGCCCGGGCACGTACAGCGTGGCCAGCCAGGGCGGTACGCCGTCCGCGTCGGCGTCGATCAGTTCGGCGGTGTACGCGCCCCGGACCCGCTGGGCCGCCTTTATCTCCCGGCGGAACCGCCGCCGGAAGACCGGGTCGTCGGCGAGCTCCGGCCGCACCACCTTGATCGCCACCGGTCGGCCACCCTGCGTGTGCGACAGGTAGACCCGGCCCATGCCTCCCGCACCGAGCCGCGCGGCGAGGCGGTAGCCGGCCACCACGGGCGGATCCTCCACCTGCAGTGGCTGGAACACCTCAGTCGCGTTGTTCATCGATCGTCGTCCCCCTGATCCCCTGAACTTCCCCTGATCCCCTGATCTGATGAACTGACCAACAACAGCAGCCTAAAGGTTCTCCCGTGACCGCTGTTCGGAACCGGGGCGCAAGGTTCGAAACCCTGTGGCTGCCGTACCGGGGCTGTCGATACGGTCGGGGCCCAGGCCAGCCGCACCGGCGGTTGCCCCGTCCAGAGAGCGATACCCGTGGCCGGCCAGCGATCGACAACGACCCTGTGGCGTCCCACCGGCCCCAAGGAACTGGAGTTGGTTCGGGAGCTGGACTGGCGTGCCTGGCCGCCCCGATTGCCGGAGCAACCGATCTTCTACCCGGTCCTCAACGAGGACTACGCCACCAAGATCGCACGGGACTGGAACGTCAAGCACGACGGCGCCGGCTTCGTCACCCGGTTCGAGGTCGAGTCGGAGTTCTTGCGCAGGTATCCGGTCCAGCAGGCAGGCGGACAGACGATCCTCGAGCTGTGGGTACCTGCCGAGGAACTCGACGAGTTCAACGCCCATATCGTCGGCAAGATCAAGGTGGTTCACGAGTTCCGCTGAACTGGCAACGCTCGTTGGCGGGGCGGGCCGGACCACCTTCCTCTCCGCACTCATCTGACCCCGTGTCCCGGTCACCGTGCGTATCGTTGTACCGCGCGGCTGCGCTCGACCGGGTTGCGGCCGGGGAGGAGCGCCACGATGACCGTCCTTGAAGACAGGATCGAGATGGCCGAGGAAAGCGGCGAACTGACTCTGGACGTCATGTTCGAGTGTCTCGAGAAGATGCCCATCCCCGAGGGAACGAAGGTCGAGATCGTCGGGGGGAACATCTTCATGTCACCGCAGCGGCAGCACCACTGGGAGATTATCGCCGACATCTACGAGCAACTGCGTGGCAAGTACCCGCGCAAGCGGCTGGCGTCGGACGTACGCATCGACTTCCCCGGACACCTGAACGGTTTCGCCTGCGACGTGGCCGCGATGGCCGAGCGATCGGTGAAGGACAGCAAGGGCCGTTGGCGCTACCAGGACGTCGAGTTCGTGGCCGAGGTGATCTCCAAGGACACCGCCGCCAACGACTACGGCCCCAAGAAGCTCACCTACGCCCTCGCCGAAGTCCCTGTCTACCTCATCGCCGACCCCTACCAGGGCAGGTGTCACCTCTTCACCGAGCCCAAGCGCGGCGACTACACAGTCGAGGCGAAGATCGTCTTCGGTGACCCCGTGGACCTCGCCACCACCGTGGTCGGCCTCACCCTCCAAACCGAAGAGTTCCCCCGCGACTGACCCGCCACACGGGGGTTCTCCCTTGCCTAGAGCGCACTCCACCCCGTTGGCTAAGGGCTCATGAAGTACACGCAGCTCGGACGCACGGGACTCAAGGTCAGCCGGCTCGTCCTCGGCACCATGAACTTCGGACCGCAGACAGACGAGGCCGACAGCCACGCCATCATGGACGCGGCGCTGGACGCGGGCATCAATTTCTTCGACACGGCGAACGTGTACGGCTGGGGCGAGAACAAGGGCCGTACGGAATCGATCATCGGCAACTGGTTCGCGAAGGGCGGCGAGCGGCGCGACAAAGTCGTGCTCGCCACCAAGGTGTACGGGAACATGGCCGCCGACGGCGACGCCTGGCCCAACCACGACAAGCTCTCCGCGCTCAACATCCGCCGGGCGGTCGACGCCAGTCTCCAACGGCTTCAGACCGACTACATCGACATCTACCAGTTCCACCACGTCGACCGCAGCACTCCCTTCGAGGAGATCTGGCAGGCGATCGACGTCCTGGTGCAGCAGGGGAAGATCCTTTACGTCGGGTCCTCCAACTTCCCCGGCTACAAGATCGCCCAGGCCAACGAGATCGCCGCCCGGCGCGGCGGCACCATCGGCCTCGTCAGCGAGCAGTGCCTCTACAACCTCGCCGAGCGCCGCGCCGAGATGGAGGTCATCCCGGCCGCGCAGGAGTACGGGCTCGGAGTCATCCCCTGGTCGCCGCTGAACGGCGGAATGCTCGGCGGGATCATCAAGAAGGAGGTCGGGGGCGGACGCAGGGCGAGCGGCCGGGCCGCCGACACCCTCGCCAACCCCTCCGCACGCGCGCAGATCCAGTCGTACGAGGATCTGCTCGACAAGCACGGGATCGAGCCCGGCGAGGCCGCACTGGCCTGGCTGCTGACCCGGCCCGGCGTCACCGGCCCCATCGTCGGCCCGCGCACGGCGCAGCAGCTCGAGTCGGCGTTGCGGGCCGTCGAGCTGGAGTTGAGCGAGGAGCTGCTGGCCGGGCTCGACGAGATCTTCCCGGGGACGGGGCCGTCCCCGGAGGCGTTCGCCTGGTAGAGCACTCGTAGTGCGGCGCGGCGGGGGCGGTCGGCTACTTGACCGCCCCCGCCAGCGCCACCACGACGAACATCAGCACGAGCACACTGGCCATGATGCGGTTTCGGGTCTTCGGGTTCACGTCATCGAGGTTAACCGGCCGCCGGAAACCATCCTCAGGCGCCCGCCTCCAGTGGCCACCGCGCCACCGTCTCGTACCGCGGCTGCTCCCCCGGCACCCCCGACTTCGGCAGGTTGCTGCGGACGAGACACAGGTCCGCCACCGTCCACTCCCGCCCGGCGAAGGCGAACAGGGTGGTGACGTACGTCTCGAAGTCCGCGGTGGTGCGGCTGCGGGCGACCGTCAGATGGGGGCGGTAGCGGCGGTGCTCGCCCATCGGGACGCCCGCCTTGCGGGCCGCCGCCTCCGCGCGGTCGGCCAACAGGCGCATCGCGCGGACGTCTCCCGAGACCCCGGCCCACAGCGCCCGGCCGCCGAAGTGGCCGCCGCCGTGGAGGGCGAGCGGGAAGGGGGCGGTGCGGTGGGCCGCGCGGGCCAGGCGGTCGGAGAGGTCCGGGATCGTCTCCTCGTCCACCTCGCCGTAGAAGGCCAGGGTGAAGTGCCAGCCGGGGCGGCCCGTCCACCTCAGGCCGTCCGCGCCCGGCAGGCGGTGCAACTCGTCCACCATCGCGGCGAGTTCACGTACCGCATCCTCCGGTGGCAGCACGGCCGCAAAGAGTCTCATGTCGTCACCCTTCCAGGGAATGGATCAGCGGGCGAGCGTCCCCGCACCATGGATCGAATACGTCGATCGAGGGGGACGGGCGTCCGCACGCCTGTGCTCGCCGGATACAGGCCCCTGGGGCGGCCGTCGTACTCACGCCACAGCGGTCAGCTGCTCTCTCGGCACGAAGCGGACCTGGGGGTGGCCGTGGTGCCAGCCGACCGAGACGCGCAGGTTGCCCATGCGGGCCAGGACCAGGCCGATGGTGGTCGCCGCGGCGGCCGAGACCAGTCCGCCGAGGGCGAAGCCGACGCGCGGGCCGTAGGTGTCGGTGACCCAGCCGACGAGGGGCGCCCCGAGCGGCGAACCGCCCATGAAGACCATCATGAACAGCGCCATGACGCGGCCGCGCATCGCGGGGTCGGTGGCCATCTGGACCGCGGTGTTCGCCGTGACGTTGACCGTCAGGCCGAAGATTCCGATCGGCACCATGAGGAGCGAGAACAGCCAGAGGGAGGGGGCCGCGGCCGCCACCACTTCCAGGATGCCGAAGGCCACGGCCGCCGCGATCAGGACGCGCAGCCGGGCCGTGCCGCGGCGGGCGGCGAGCAGCGCGCCGGTCACCGAGCCGAGTGCCATCAGCGTGTTGAAGAGGCTGTACGCGCCGGCGCCCGCATGGAAGATGTCGTCCGCGTACGCCGAGAGGAAGACCGGGAAGTTGAAGCCGAAGGTGCCGATGAAGCCGACGAGGACGATCGGCCAGATCAGCTCGGGGCGGCCGGCGACATAGCGCAGGCCCTCCCGGAGCTGGCCCTTGCCGCGGGGCGCCCGCTCGATCGCGTGCAGGTCGCGGGTGCGCATCAGCAGCAGTCCGGCGATGGGGGCCACGAAGGACAGGCCGTTGAAGAGGAACGCCCAGCCCGTGCCCACACCGGTGATCAGCACACCGGCGACGGCGGGGCCGATGAGACGGGCGGACTGGAAGTTGGCGGAGTTGAGGCTGACCGCGTTCTGGAGCTGGTCCGGGCCGACCATCTCGGAGACGAAGGACTGGCGGGCCGGGTTGTCGACGACCGTGACGAGGCCTGCGGCGAAGGCCGCGAGGTACACGTGCCAGACCTGGACATGGCCGGAGAGGGTCAGGAGGGCGAGCGCGAGGCCGGTGACACCCATGGCGGTCTGGGTGGCCAGGAGGGTCGGGCGCTTGGGGAGGCGGTCGACGAGGACGCCGCCGTACAGCCCGAAGAGCAGCATCGGCAGGAACTGCAGCGCGGTGGTGATGCCGACCGCGGCGGAGGAGCCCGTGAGGCTCAGTACCAGCCAGTCCTGGGCGATGCGCTGCATCCAGGTGCCGGTGTTGGAGACGACCTGGCCCATGAAGAACAGGCGGTAGTTCCTGATCTTCAGGGAGCTGAACATCGAGGAGGAGCGCGATGAGCGCTCGGAGGTGGGGTCGGGGGTGGGCAGGGTGTCGGGGGTGGCTGGTCCGGGGGCGGAGTCTGCTCCGGGTCCCGTACTCAAAAGGGCTCGCCTCCTCGGCTTCGCTGGCGTCGGCGTCCGGGGGGCGTCGGCGTCATGGGTGCGGCCCTCGTGCGGGAGGGCCGCCGGGGTGTCACAGATGCGCGAGTTTCTCCAGGACGGGAGCGGCCTCGCGGAGCTTTGCCCACTCGTCGTCGTCGAGGGCCTCGACCAGGCCGGCCAGCCACGCGTTCCGCTTGCGGCGGCTCTCTTCGAGCATCACTTCCGCCTCGTCGGTCTGTGTGACGACCTTCTGGCGCCGGTCCTCGGGGTGCGGTTCCAGCCTGACCAGGCCCTTGGCTTCGAGCAGCGCCACGATGCGGGTCATCGAGGGCGGCTGCACATGCTCCTTGCGGGCGAGCTCGCCCGGCGTGGCGGTGCCACAGCGGGAGAGGGTGCCGAGCACCGAGATTTCGGTGGGGCTCAGCGATTCGTCGACTCGCTGATGCTTGAGTCGACGCGACAACCGCATCACTGCGGAGCGCAGAGCGTTCACGGCGGCAGCGTCGTCGCCATGGGTGAGGTCAGCCATGTCCTTAGGGTAACTCATTACTCTCCCTAAGGAGCCACCGAGTGCCCGTGATCCAGGCCACCGAAGCCCTACATCACTCATACGAGTGAGGCGGGTCCAGAAAGTGACCCCTCCCCCACTCGTGTCCGGCGACCCTCGACTCCATGGGGACCAGCGTGCTCAGCCTGCGGATAGACGGGGAGCTGCTCGACCGGCTCCGGCACCATGCCGCCAAACGCGGAATGAGCGTCCAGGACTATGTGGTCCGGACGCTCATTCGCGACGACTTCGACGAGCGGTTCCAGACCGCGGTCGAGGAGACGGAGAAGTTCTACGGGGTCACGTGACCCTGGCTGTCAGGTCAGACCCAGCGCCGGCATCAGGTAGTAGAAGGCGAACACCGCCGCGACGCCGTACATCGCGACCGGGATCTCGCGGCCGCGACCCGCCGCCAGGCGCAGCACCACGAAGGTGATGAAGCCCATGCCGATGCCATTCGTGATCGAGTAGGTGAACGGCATCATCATCATCGTCACGAAGGCGGGGATGGCGATCGTGTAGTCCGCCCAGTCGATCTCCTTGACCGAGTGGGACATGATCAGGAAGCCGACCGCGAGGAGCGCGGGGGTGGCGGCCTGGGACGGGACCATCGTGGCGATGGGGGTCAGGAAGAGGGCCACGGCGAAGAGCGAGCCGGTGATGACGTTGGCGAAGCCGGTGCGGGCACCCTCGCCGACGCCCGCCGTGGACTCCACGAAGCAGGTGGTGGCCGAGGAGGAGGTGGCACCGCCCGCGGCGACGGCGATGCCGTCGATGAAGAGGACCTTGTTGACGCCGGGCATGTTGCCCTGGCCGTCGGTCAGCTTGGCCTCGTCACCGATGCCCATGATCGTGCCCATCGCGTCGAAGAAGCACGACAGCAGCACGGTGAAGACGAAGAGGGTGCCGGTCAGCAGGCCGACCTTGTCGAAGCCGCCGAACAGGCTGACCTGGCCGACGAGGCCGAAGTCCGGGGTGGCGACCGGGTTTCCGGGCCACGTCGGGGTGGTCAGGCCCCAGGACGGGATCGTCGCGACGGCGTTGACGATCACCGCGACGACCGTCATCACGACGATCGAGATCAGGATCGCGCCCGGCACCTTGCGCACCATCAGCGCGAGGGTGAGCAGCGTGCCCAGGACGAAGATCAGGACGGGCCAGCCGTTGAGGTGGCCGTCGGCGCCGAGCTGGAGCGGGACCGTGGTCTGGGCGATGTCCGGGATACGCGTGACGAAGCCGGAGTCGACCAGGCCGATCAGCATGATGAACAGGCCGATGCCGATCGCGATGCCCTTGCGCAGACCCAGCGGCACGGCGCTCATGACCCGCTCACGCAGACCGGTGGCGACCAGCAGCATCACGACGAAGCCGGCCAGCACCACCATGCCCATGGCGTCCGGCCAGGACATCCGCGGGGCGAGCTGGAGGGCGACGACCGTGTTCACGCCGAGGCCGGCGGCCAGGGCGATCGGCACATTGCCGATGACGCCCATGAGCAGCGTCGTGAAGGCGGCGGTCAGAGCGGTCGCGGTGACCAGCTGGCCGTTGTCCAGCTGGTTCCCGTACATGTCCTTCGCGCTGCCCAGGATGATCGGGTTCAGCACGATGATGTAGGCCATCGCGAAGAAGGTGGCGAAACCGCCGCGGATCTCGCGCGACAGCGTGCTGCCCCGCTCCGAGATCTTGAAGTAGCGGTCCAGGGCACCCTGTCCGGGGCCGGGCTCCGGCTGCTCCGGGGTGGGGGCCTTGGTGAGGGCCGAGGTGGACATGCATGACCTCATACGTGCGGGGCCGTGGTGGCCAGAGGGCGCCGGGCGGGACGGCGCGCGGCTGGGAACTTGATCGAGTCTGGCTGTCGAGTGATCACCAGGAGATTTCTTGAATGTTTCCATTGGTGTTTCGTACGAACAGAAAGAGCCAGACTCAGGCCGTTTCAGTATGAACATATGAGTCCGAAATCGCCATCTCCGCGCGTAGACCCTTGGTATACAAGGGCGCCGACAGGGTCGGACGAAGCCCGGGCCGGCGCCTCGTAAGCTGTGCTCATGGCGAAGTGGACCCCCAAGCACGAGGCGCCGGAGCCCCTGGAGGGGCCCGTCGTCGCCACCATCACGGGCGGCACGATCCTCTGGTTCGTCCTCTTCCTGGCGCAGCTGCCGTTCTACGGCTGGTTCGACGACCACGGACACCTCTGGTGGGTGTGGACCCCGCTGGCCGGCACGGGCCTCGGACTGATCGGCATCTGGTACGTCCGCAAGCGGGACGCGGCTCTCAAGCGGGCCGCGGCGGCCGACGCGAGTGCCGCGAGCAACCCGGAGCAGTCGGCCACTTCCGCCGAGTAACCAGCCCCGCCTACAACCACGGCATCACTGTCCGCCGCCCCCGTCCTCCCCTGGTCGGATCTTTGGGTCACTCGGCATGTGAAGCCCTATTTCCGCACGTACCGTCGAATGCATGACCCACATCGACGCGGGCGCCGAACTCGATCCTGTGCACCCCGTGCCCCTGCCCGCCCCCGCGCGGGCGCACGGACTGTCCGCCGCCGAAGTGGCCGAACGGGTCGCGCGCGGCGAGGTCAACGACGTCCCGGTGCGCAGCAGTCGCTCCATGGGCGAGATCATCCGCGCCAACGTCTTCACCCGGTTCAACGCGATCATCGGCGTGCTCTGGCTGATCATGCTGGTCGTGGCGCCGTTCCAGGACAGCCTCTTCGGATACGTGATCATCGCCAACACCGGGATCGGCATCATCCAGGAGTGGCGGGCCAAGAAGACCCTGGACTCGCTCGCGGTGATCGGCGAGGCGAAACCGACGGTCCGCAGGGACGGAGTCGCCGCCGAGGTCAGTACGTCCCAGATCGTGCTCGGGGACCTGATCGAGATCGGGCCCGGGGACAAGATCGTCGTCGATGGCAGGTGCGTCGAGGCCGACGGGCTCGAGATCGACGAGTCGCTGCTCACCGGTGAGGCCGACCCGGTGATCAAGCAGCGCGGCGACGAGGTGATGTCGGGCAGCTTCGTGGTCGCGGGCGGCGGCGCGTTCACGGCGACGAAGGTGGGCCGGGAGGCCTACGCGGCACAGCTCGCCGAGGAGGCGTCACGGTTCACGCTGGTCCAGTCCGAGCTGCGGTCCGGTATCTCCACGATCCTCAAGTACGTGACGTGGATGATGATCCCGACCGCGATCGGCCTGGTCATCAGCCAGCTCGTGGTCAAGGAGCACGGCTTCAAGGAGGCCATCGCGCGGACGGTCGGCGGGATAGTGCCGATGGTCCCGGAGGGCCTGGTCCTGCTCACCTCCGTCGCCTTCGCGATCGGCGTCATCAGACTTGGCCGGAAACAGTGCCTCGTGCAGGAACTTCCCGCCATCGAGGGGCTCGCCCGCGTCGACACCGTCTGCCTCGACAAGACCGGCACGCTCACCGAGGGCGGCATGGACGTCACCGAGCTGCGGCCGCTCCAGGGCGCCGACGAGACATACGTACGACGCGTCCTCGGAGCGCTCGGCGAGTCGGATCCGCGGCCGAACGCCTCCCTCCAGGCGATCATCAACGCCTACCCCGACAGCGAGGAGTGGCGCTGCACCGAGTCGCTGCCCTTTTCCTCCGTCCGCAAGTACAGCGGCGCGACCTTCAGCGAGGGGAACGGGGAGACGAGTACGTGGCTGCTCGGCGCCCCCGACGTCCTGCTGCCCGCCGCGGACCCGGCGCTCGGCGAGACCGAGCGGCTGAACGAGGAGGGGCTGCGGGTGCTGCTGCTCGCCCGGGCGTCGAAGGACCTCGACCATCCCGGGGTGGCGGAAGGCGCGCGGCCCGCCGCCCTGGTCGTACTGGAGCAGCGGCTGCGCCCGGACGCGGCGGACACCCTGCGCTACTTCGCCGAGCAGAACGTCAAGGCGAAGGTCATCTCCGGCGACAACGCGGTCTCGGTCGGCGCGGTGGCCGGCAAGCTCGGGCTGAGCGGCGCGGTCGTGGACGCGCGTCACCTCCCCGACGAGAAGGAGGAGATGGCGAAGTCGCTGGACAAGGGCACGGTGTTCGGGCGGGTCACTCCACAGCAGAAGCGCGACATGGTGGGCGCGCTGCAGTCGCGCGGTCACACGGTGGCGATGACCGGCGACGGTGTGAACGACGTGCTGGCCCTGAAGGACGCCGACATCGGCGTCAGCATGGGCTCGGGGTCGGAGGCGACCCGGGCGGTGGCGCAGATCGTGCTGCTCAACAACAGCTTCTCGACGCTGCCCTCGGTGGTCGCGGAGGGCCGCAGGGTCATCGGCAACATCACGCGGGTCGCGACCCTGTTCCTGGTGAAGACGGTCTATTCCGTACTGCTGGGCGTGCTCGTGGTGTGCTGGCGGGTCGAATACCCCTTCCTGCCACGGCACCTGACCCTGCTGTCCACCCTGACGATCGGCGTTCCGGCGTTCTTCCTCGCGCTCGCCCCCAACAAGGAGCGGGCGAAACCCCACTTCGTGCGGCGGGTCATGCGGTACTCGATCCCGGGCGGCCTCATCGCGGGCACGGCCACCTTCGTGACCTATCTGGTGGCCCGCCACTACTACACCGGGGAAGGGCAGTTGGAAGCGGAGACGAGCGCCGCGACACTGACCCTGTTCCTGATCTCGATGTGGGTGCTGGCGATCGTCGCCCGGCCGTACACCTGGTGGCGGATCGCCCTGGTCGCCACGATGGGCGCGGCGTTCCTGCTGGTGCTCGTGGTGCCGGGGCTGCAGCACTTCTTCGCGCTGAAGCTGGTGGGCACGACGATGCCGTGGATCGCGGTGGGTATCGCCGCGGTGGCGGCGGCCACCCTGGAGTTCCTGTGGAATTGGGTCGACCGCCGCTTTCCCGCGTAGTTCTCTTGGACCGACCGGCAAATGGGGGGTGGGAGAAGGAGCGGGGTCTGGTGCGTGCAGCTGCAAGGCGGAGGAGGGAGTGATGGCGGAGCCATCGCGACCGACGACGGGGCGAGCCTCGCCGAGCGG